>DASPMH010000575.1:0-3006 GCA_035627175.1 Terriglobales bacterium
GCACTCGCTATGGAGCGGCCACCCCGCCAGCACCGGCACGGTGATGCTCAGCGTGCTGCCGTTCCTGATCGGCTTCGAGCTGATTCTGCAAGCGATCATTCTCGAGATTCGCGAGAGCCCGCGCTGAAGCTGACGGCGGCCGCAACACTCCCGGCGGCACCAGCTCCACTTCGCCGCCCGGCGGCAGCCACATCAAGCCGCAGCTCGCCGCGGCACGCGCCGGCTCACAGCGATAACGGAGCGAGATCACTCCCGGCGACACGGGCACCTCGACCAGCGCGGCGGTAGCCAGCTGCGTAGCGCCGAGGGCTCCCGATGCCTTGGCATCTCCGGCAACAAGGATGAACTGGTACCGACCGGGGGTAGTGATCACGAGCGCCCCGTCCCATTCGATGGCTCGATAGCGATCGAGATCGTGGCCATATCGCATCGGCCAGTGCTCCACCCGCTCGTCGATGATCTTCCCCGAGCCGTCGAAGTAGCGCGCTCTCAAGCCGTGCGGCTTGGGCCGGTGCTCGCAATCGCGACCGGCAGCCGCGGTCGGCTCCGACAGCCACAGTCCAAATCCCGGCGGCCCAACCCGATGGGCGTCCTCGACGCGCAACTGCGCCCCCGGATAACATCGCACAATCGGCTCGACGGCGTGCCGCAGCTCGGGCTCGATCAGGATCACGATGTCACGCCCCGACGGCAGCGGTCGAGCGAGGAAGTCGGCCAAGCTCGCGACCGCCTCCACCTGACGACCGTAAGCGGCAAGCTCGACCGTAGGCTCGAGATCCGGGCGCGTGCCGAGGACGTAGTACAGGGCACCACGATCGCCGAGATCGAACATGCGTGCCGCTCGCGACCCCAGAGAATACTCGCGGAAGAACACCTCGAGCGAGTGCAGGTTCAGCGGCAAAGCGACCGCGACATACAGCGCTGCCGCGCCGAGCTGCCACCGGCGCGAGGGCAACCATTGCTCCACCCATTCCGCCGCAATGCCAACAGCGATCGCCACCGCCGGCAGCATCGGTGCGGCGCGGTACGCCGAATCGGGCAGATCGGTTGCCATCTGTGCCAGCACGAACACCTGGACCATCCACGCCCAGACCAAAAAGTAGCGGGTCTCGCGGGTGCGGCGTACCGCGACCGCGACTCCCATCAGGATCAACCCTAGCGACAGCGGGTCGATCAGAGGTTGCGAGCTGTACCCGTCGGCCATCACCTGGGTCGGGCCGGTGACATAAATGCGGACCGCGCGGGTGATCTGCCGGCCGATCCAACCGAGATCGGCCAGCCCATGATGCGCCGGCGTGACGTTGCCGGCGAACACCTCGGTGAAGCGCTTGGCGATGACTCCCAGCCCATACTCGGCAAGATGTGGCGACAAGAACACCACCGCAGCGAGCACCACCAGCGCCAGCTGCCAGGCATGAACCCGGCGCGCTGTGGGAGCCATCCACCAGCGATGCACCCACCAGGTCAGCACCAGCGGGACGACGATGCGGGCCGGAGTATAGAGCAGCAGGCTCGCCCCGAGCGCCGTCCCCGCGAGGAACAGAAGGAGTGCGTTGCGTTCCTGGTCGCCGCGCACCAACAGATACGTGACTGCGACCGCCGCCATCGGCGGCTGCATCATCGGCAAGCCGAGCGTCGAGTACACCATGTGCCAGTACGAACAGCCGAGGAATGCGGCTGCCGCCAAAGCTACGGTCGAGCCGAACAACCGCCGCGCCAGCAGATAGGTAATCCAGATCACGATCAGACCCTGCGCCGTACTGCCCAGGCGGATCGCAGCGATCGGGTCGCCGAGCCAAACCGGCAGCGCCTGCAACACTTCCCCGAGATACGGAATCGCCGGAGTGTCGATGCCGTGGATGGCGTGCGCCGGACGCTGGTCGAGTGCGATCAGACCCATCCGGACGAACAGCGCTTCGTCGAGCGAGACGTGCCACGGTTTCGTCCCCTGCCATTGGATCCGCGGTACCAAGCTGAGCGCAGTGATCGCCACTGCCAGTGCCGAGGCGGCAGCGCCAACATATCTGCCGTCGGCCGGCGGCGGCAGAGTCGCGCCGCCACGATCGGCCGCAAGCGAACTGGCACAAGCGAACGCCGCGAGCAGAACGGCCGCCGCCCAATACGGCAATTGGCTCGCGAAATCAGCCCCGGTCGCAGTCTGGGCGAGCCAACCTGACCAGGCGAGTACCGCCAGCGCGGCAAATAGGCGCTGTGACATCACCAGCTGGCCGAGCCGCATATCTGAGGAGGGCGTAGCCGCGGGCCGCGCTGGAGCGCTTGACTCCCGCCGCAGCAAGACAACACATGCTCACCTCGGAAGGTGATGCCCATGCTTCGTAATCCCCCGCTCTCGCCGGTTCGACTGGCGGTGTTGATCTCCGGTGGCGGCAGCACGCTGCAGAATTTCATCGACGAGATCGGCGCCGGCCGGTTAGCTGCGGAGATCTCGATCGTGATCGCGTCTCGTGCCGATGCGGGCGGTCTCGACAAAGCTCGCCGAGCGCAGCTGCCGGCGGTGGCGATCCCGCGGCGCAATCACCCCGACACCGACAGCTTCAACGATGCCCTGCACGCCGAGCTCGACCGATATCAGCTCGACCTGATTCTGCTCGCCGGTTTCCTTTCGCCGTTTCAGCTGCGCGGGCGCTATCATCAACGAGTGATGAACATCCACCCAGCCTTGCTGCCAGCTTTCGCCGGCAAAGGGTATTACGGGGAAAAAGTCCACCGGGCGGTACTCGACTCGGGCGCCAAGCTCAGCGGCTGTACCGTGCATTTCGCCGATGACCAGTACGACAGCGGGCCGATCATCCTTCAAGGCGCCGTGCCGGTGCTCGATTACGACACCCCCGAGAGCCTCGCGGCGCGGGTTCATGCCGTCGAGAACCAGCTCTATCCGGAGGCGGTTCGACTGTGGTCCCAAGGCCGGCTCGAGGTGTGCGGGCGACGGGTCAGAATCACCGCACCCGACTGACCTCGACGTTGTCACGCCACCTCAGACAGCGT
>DASPMH010000576.1:0-3168 GCA_035627175.1 Terriglobales bacterium
CGCCATGATCACTCTCGGTTTCAGTGACCGCGCGTGGGTCGATCCGGAGATCAAGCTTTACCGGGACTGCCTGACAGACCTGCCGTATGGTGCGACGAAAGCTGCCGTCATGTCGCTGCTCCTGACTCGAACGTCGCGCGAGCGGCCACTGATCGCCGAGATCCGCGAGGCGGTTCGAAAGCAGCTCGATGCGGCCGGAGCCATTCCGCACGAACCTGACGAGGACGAGGCCTGGGGTTATGTGATGCGGCAGTTCGGCGAGACCGGCAGCTACCGGCCATTTCCCACTGACCGCTATCCGGAGGTGGCGGCGATCGTAAATCGCATTGGTTGGGAGGCCCTCTGCCGGAGCGACAATGCCGCCGCCGATCGCGCTCACTTCCTGCAGTTATATCGGCTTGAGAAGGGCCGCCGGCGTGAAGCGCGGAATTCCGCTCGCTCGCTTTCGCTGCCGAGCGACGCGGCCCACCTGGAGGCGCAGGGTGGAAAACGGGTGATCGATTACCGGCCGGCGATCCTATCCCTGCCCGCGCCGACCGCCGATGAGCGCGCTGCCGGCGCGGGCCACATTCGGGAGATATTGCTCAGCCTCAGCGGGCGGCCGTCGCCGCACCCAGTGTCGTCCCCACCTCCGCGATCTGAGCCGATCGCGTTTGCCAAGCCGACGCCCGAGGAGATCGTCGCGGCCGATGCGCGTAAGGCGCACCTTCGAGCCCAGGCGGTCGAGATCCACGCCACCGAAGACGGCGAACAGCTGAAAGCGGGTTGAGCAATGTGGTTGAGAGCTGCTCTCGGAAACGAAATGCGCGAGGTTGATCAGCGTCGCCGGGAGTGCTGGCCCTGGCCGGAGATTTTCCCAGGGCGAACTGTTCCCCCTGGCGCCGGCGGCCGCCGGCGAGCTCGATCGAGAGGCGACCATTCAGGATCGGAGGCGAGAGTTCGGCGGGTCGAGGCGGAGGCACGCGTGAGAGGCTCGAAACCATCAGCGCTGGCACCGCCCGTCGTGCCGTCACCGCCGATCGCGATCGCCAGGCCGTACCTGTCCACCGATCAGCTGGCTGAGCTGACGCCCTGGAGTGCCGACGCCATCGAGAAGATGGTGGCCCGCGGGATCCTCTGCCGCGGTGTTCACTACTTTCAGATCGGCGACGGCCGGAAGAGGAACCGAATATTCAAGTGGTCGGCGATCGAGGCCCTGATTGAGGGGCGACCGACCTCGAGGAAACAAGACGCGCCGCTAGACCGCGCGTCCCAAACCGTAGCAGAAGAGCGACCCCGAACGATCGATGTCTCGCAAGCGACGACAAACCTACAGCGGCTGTTCGATTGAGCCGCACCGGGGCGAGCTCCGCCTCCGGTTCCGCGTGGTCCTGTCCGACGGCACGAGCCGCCGAGTCGCGCGCCGAACGGGTCTGCCGGACACGGAAGCGAACCGATCGAGCCTGCGCTCGCTCGCGAAGCTTATCGGCGCCGCCGTCGACAACGGCCGCAGCTTCGATGAGATCGACGCCATCATCGCCGCTCCGCGGGGACGAAGGCCCCCAGAAATGTCAGCACCAGCGGCAATGGAGACGCCGACAACGGGCCCCACGGTTCGGGAGTACTACGAGGCGTGGATACGAGAGCAGGCTGCCGTGGTGCGCCCCCACCAGCTGCGCGACTACCGCGAACAGATGCGCAGCCACATCCTGGAAGCGCTCGGCAAGATCCCGCTTTCGGAGCTCCGGCCCGCCCATGTGCGGGGCCTTCAAGCCGAGCTGCTATCTCAGACGATTCAGGTGCATCGTGGCGGTGAGCTGCTGACCAAGAAGCGTTCGGTGAAGTCGGTCAAGAACATCATCAGCGGATCCCTGCGTGCGATGCTGGGCCAGGCGAAGGCCGATGAGTTGATCACCCGCGATGTCTTCGCCGGTTTGAAGTGGCCGGCATGGGATCCGCCCGAGCCCGACCCGCTCACGCCTGACGAACGCGCGCGCGTGCTCGAGTGGTTCCGCGGACGACGCTACGGGCTCCATCCGGGAAAGGGATCGATGTCGAATCGGTGGATTCAGCACGCGCCATACTTCGGGTTCGTGCACCTGCTGTTTTGGTCCGGAATGCGGCCGTCCGAGGTTGCTGGGCTGCAGTGGGGGGACATCGACATCGCGAACCGTCGCCTGCATGTGCGCCGGTCTTTTCACCTCCATTCGTACGGCGCCCCGAAGACTCGACAGGCAAGACGAACGGTTGAGTTGTTCCCCGAGACGGTGCGGATTCTCCGAGACCTCCAACCGCTTCACGTGGAACCGACGGCGCCGGTATTTGTCCAGCTCGCCGGCGGACCAATCGAGCCGAGAATCATCTCGCGCTACTGGTACGATGCCTTACGTGCGCTGGGCATTCGGCTCCGCGGGCTCTACTCGACCAAGGATACCTTCGTCACGACCGCACTCGGTCTTGGCTGCAAGATCCCATGGCTCGAAGCACAGACCGGCGTGAACTATCAGACGCTGCGGAAGCACTACGGCAAGTGGGTTTCTCGTGACGATGAATCCGAGCTCGACCGCTTCGAGCGTGAGGACCCGAGTCTGTTCGGTCGGAGCAAATTGGCCCCCAAGAAAGCGGCCGTCGGGGGCCAATCCGACGTAAGTGATTGGAATCACGAAGGCGGGAAAGTGGTCGCACCTGGACTCGAACCAGGGACCTCGTGCATGTGAGGCACGCGCTCTAACCAGCTGAGCTATGCGACCCGAGGCGAAGGTTGCGGTTACCATATGGGCGATGGGCGCCGCAAGGTAGCGAGGGGCTGCGCTGCGCTCGCTTCGGCTGCGGCGAGTCGCGTATAGCAGCGCGATGCGCCTGGTCTCGCTTGCGACCAATTTGTTTCCATTGTGGGTGCTGCTCGCCGGCGGCCTGGCGCTGCTCCATCCGCCGTTGTTCGCCTGGTTTTCCGGCCCGCTGATCGTCTGGGGTCTGGCGGTGATCATGCTCGGCATGGGGATCACCCTGAGCCTCGACGATTTTCGCGCCGTAGCGCGCCTGCCGCGCGCGGTGTTGGCCGGGGTGGTGGCGCAGTATCTGATCATGCCGCTGATGGGATGGCTTGCAGCGACTGGATTTGCCCTGCCGCCCGGTCTGGCTGCGGGGGTGATCCTGGTGGCCTGCTGTCCCGGCGGCACCGCCTCCAAC
>DASPMH010000577.1:0-4105 GCA_035627175.1 Terriglobales bacterium
GCGGGTTGCCGCTATGCCGCGGTGGGTATGGCGCACGTGGCGAACATTGCCGTGGGTGCGGGCGTGGCTCTGCATGACGTGCGCGGTCTCCGGTCCGGAGCCGTCGTCGGCGACCACGATCTCGAACTGCTCTGCCGGAAAACTTTGCTCCGCCAGCGACGCGAGACAACCACGCAGCAACTGCGGCCGATCGAAGGTCAGCACGATCACCGACAACCGCGGGGCGGTCATGATGCTTTAACCAACAGACGCACCAAGCGCAGGATCACATAGAGATGCGCCAATCGCCAATTGGGAGGCGCGGCCGGGTTGGCGGCGGCACGCCTTAAAATGCCTGAGCCGTGCTTCTCCACCAGTCGCTGTTGACCTCTGGCATAGCCGGCGTACTGGCGCACAAAGCCGAGCAGCGAATTGCGGCAATCGTTGTACGCGACGATTGCATCGCACTTGTACGGCTGCACGCCGTGCCGCTCGAGCCGCAGGTACAAGTCGGTGTCCTCGCGCGTCGGCAGCGACGCGTCGAACAGCGGCCGCTCGAGCTCGAGCAGGCGGCGCTTGAGCGAGCAATGGCCGGACGCGAGCATCGCGATCGGGTAGATGCCGCCCGGTCGATTGAAGGCGGCGTCGTATTGATGGAACCAGAAGCGTGAATAGGAGTCGTCGCGCAGCGGCTTGAGGTTGCCGTTTACGACCAGCACCTCCGGATGCTGGCGATGAAAGGCCAAGCTCGTCCGCAGGTAGTCCGGTGCCGGGACGATGTCGTCATCGAGGAAGGCGATCACCTCGCCCGCGCTCACCTCGACGCCGGCATTGCGTGCCGCCGCGGCTCCGCTTTGCCGGCCGATCCGGACCACTCGAAGCGCACCTGCGGCAATGGAATCGCTCAGGTCGACAGCAACCGGCGGCTCACTGGCATCATCGGCAACAATGATCTCGATCTTGCCCTCGAGCCGATGAGCCCGGATCTCGCCAATCAGAACCGCCACCGTCCGGCGCAGACACTGCGGCCGGTTGCGGCTGGGGATGACGATCGACAGCAGCACGCTTGCACCGCTGCGCGGTTGTCGCGGCAATTGCAACCTCCGCGGGCCCCAAGTTTGAATTGTCGTTCAGTTCAGGCACTGTGACGCTCTGCCGGTGTATCGTGATCGGAATCATTTACGGGAAAGTCTTTGGCCTCTTCGTCGAGCCGATCGCACGCGGTCTGCGCGACGCGATCCGCAATGCCGGCGGCGATGCCGTGATTCTGACGATCGAGGCGATCGCCCAACGCGATGCGCGCGCCCGGCAGATCGACCGGTACTACGTGCTGCCCTTCGATCCACCCGAGGGACGCGAACCCGGCGAGTACCTGGCCGAGCTGCTGCTCCCGCGCGCCAAGCCGATCATCAGTTTCGCGGTGCAGGATCTCTGCTGGGACAAGATCGCCACCCAAGAACGCCTGCTCGGCCGCGGCTTGCCTGTTCCCGATACGGTGATCTCATCCGATCCGGACGATGTGCTCGCCTTCGTTCGCGAGCATCGCTTCGCCATCTTAAAAGAACCGCGCTCGGCGGCGGGCGTCGGACATTTGGTGTTGTGGATTGAGGACGGTGAGCTCGTCGGTGACTGCGGCAGCCATCGTTATCGCGTCCAGCTCGTCGACTCGGGCGAGCCGACACTCGCCGGCGACCGCTTTGCGTACCCGGCGCCATACTATGTGCAGCGGATGGTGGTCGATTCCGGGCGCCGCGGCGTCAACGCGCCGCAAGTGCTGCGCGCCTACGTTGCCGATCACCAGGTGCGGTTCTGGACCGAGCGCTATCGCGAATCGTATTCGCGACCGTCCGACTGGATCGTCAATGTCAGCCGCGGCGCGCGCTACCGTTTCCTGCACGACGTCAGCGACGATGCCAAGAAAGCTGCGCTGCGGGCGGCGGACATTCTCAACTTACGCTTCGGCGTGGTCGATCTGGTACGCACCGGCAGCGAAGGGCCGTATATCATCGAGGTCGACACCGACAGCCGGCATTTGTTCATCGACCGCGGCTTTCGGCAGTTGCCGGAGTACCGCGACATTTTCGACTTCGATTTCTTCATCGCCCAGGCGCTGGTCGCCGATGACGAAGCGGCGGCACAAGAGGCGCGTGACAAGGAGCTACCCAAGCCGCCGCCGATCGCTCGAGGGTATCGGCCGCCGCGGCGGCGCTGAAATCCCCCGCGCTTCGCGCTGCCCCCTTTGGTAGATTTGGGAAAGGGGGCGCACACTCTCTGAATCAGCAGCCGCCTGGCGCGCGAAGCGCGGGGGATTTCAGAGCAGCGCATCCCGAAAGCCTGGCGCCGCGATCGCCTGCAGCGCCTCGGCGCGCTGGCGCAGGGTGCGCCCGCGTAAAGCGGCGACGCCATGCTCGGTGACGACGTAGTCGGCGCAGACCCGCGGGATCGTCGCCGGGGTGTCGGCGCCGAGACGGCGGACGATCTTGGAGCGGCTGCCATCCTCCGTCGTCGACGGCAGCGCCAGAATCGCCATACCGCCGCGGGACATCAGCGCGCCTTCGACGAAATCTAGGCTGCCGCCGGCGCCGCTGATCTGCAGACCGTCGATGGTCTCGCCATTGATCTGGCCGAAGAGGTCGACTTCGACCGCCGAGTTGATCGACACGAAGCGCGGCAGGCGGCCGATCCGCCCGACGTCGTGAGTGACGCTGGTCGGATGCAACTGGATCGCATCGTCCTCCGCGGCCAGCTGATAGAGCGCCGGTGAGCCGCAGATCTCGCCGGTGATCACCCGCGGCCGGTGGCGGCACTTGCCGAGAAATTCGATCAGACCGTCGGTCAGCATACCCGATTGCAAATTGATGTCGCGCAGCTCGTGTAAGCGCCCGAGCACTGCGTCGGGGATCGCGCCGACCCCGAGCTGCACCCAGGCGCCGTCAGGAATCAGAGCGAGAACGCGATCGACGATTTGCTCGTCTCGGCTCGTCCGTCGCGGGCTGCGATACTCCCCCAGCGGCCGGTCCGACTCGATCGCGATATCGACCACGTGCGCCGGAAGCTTGGTGTTGCCGAAGGTGGCCGGCAGATTGGGATTGATCTCGGCAATCACCAGCCGCGCACTCTCGACCAGCTCTCGGTAGAGACTGACGGAGATTCCCAGATTGACCCATTCGTCATCGACTGGCGTCGTCTGAATCACTACGACGTCGGGTCGAACCGGGCCGTCGTGAGCGACGATGCGGGTCACCTCGCTGAAACGCAGGGGCAGGAAGTCGACTTTGCCCTGACGGAACAGCGGCCGCAGCTTTGCCGACGCCTGCCAGGTGGTGTAGCCGAAGTTTTCGCCGAGCCCTTCCGCCAAAAAGGGATAGTCGCCGAACTGCAGGCCCGAATAGAGCTGCAACTGGCGGAAGCGAGCCCGCTCCTGCTGCAAAGCTTCATAGAAGGCCGTCGGTTCGACGCAGCCGTGCGGCAGGATGACGCGCGAGCCGTCACTGATGCGCGCGACCGCTTCGCGTGCGCTGAGCAATTCCACCGGCTCACATCCGGTCGATGCGATCGAGCGTGGTGAGGATCTCGACCAGGCGCCGCGTCCCTTCTCGCAAGTTCGTCGTGGAGACTCGCTCATCGATGCCGTGCATCCGCTTGTCGTCTTCCGGTCCGATATCGAAGGGAATGAACCCGTAGCTCGCAATGCCCTTGGCGCGGAAGAAGTGGCTGTCGGTGAAGCCGCGCAACATCTTCGGCACCACCACCGCGCCTTCCGCTTGGCCGACCTCGCGAATAGCGCGGAACAAAGGCGTGTCGGTCGCGGACGAGGACGGCGGGAAGTTGAGAATCACTTCGACTGCGACATCGTCATCGTCGACGATGCCGTTGATGGTGCGGACGAACCCATCGGGATCTTCGCCGGGCAGCAAGCGGCAGTCGAGATCGGCGCTCGCCTCGCGCGGGATGACATTGGTCTTGCTGCTACCGTTGAGGACGGTCGGCGCGATAGTGGTGCGGACCAGGGCGGCGGCAATCGGGTCTTGGAAGAACTCGTTGCGGAAGGCGGGATCCTGCAAGGCGCTGCCGAGATCGCGGTAGGCGGCAGCACGCTTGCCGGTCTCGAACTGCGCCAAGGTGG
>DASPMH010000578.1:0-2377 GCA_035627175.1 Terriglobales bacterium
CCGCCGCTACCGCCGACCTCATCGCCGACCGTAGTGCCGAATCCGTTCCCCACCTCGCAAGGAAACCTGCGGAACGAGTCGTCCGACAGTACCGCAGGCGCCGCTTCCGGCTGCAACCTGCAGAGTACACCGAACCACGACTGGGCCTGGCTCATCATCACGCTCGCGCCGCTACTACGAGTTTATCCCTGGAACCGGAGACGGATGGTGAGCAACGCGCCGACGAGCGCGATAGGGACAGATCGGTTCGAGCGCCGCGACGGCCGTTGGCGCGCGTGCCCATGTTCCGACGACTAAGGGCGGAGATGCCGAATCGCATGGCCGTCGTCGCCGCGACACTGCTCTCCTTGTCCTCGGTACTTGCCGGCTGCCGCAATCGGCCAGTCTATGAGTTCCTACCGCCGATCGTGGAAGAATATTTTCGGTGCGAGAAGTGCGGCGGTCTCGACGGAGGGATCTACGGCAAGGGGCCGCTAAATGCATTTGCGCTCAGGCCCGGGATACGCATGCGTCCATCGCTGGACCCCGATTTCTCGCGCCGAGTTTCGACAGATTGCGGTCGTGGCATTCGATATCGACTGGAAAACGAAGGACCCGTGGTGGAGGAGGGAGTAGCGGGATGAAACCCCGCACGTGGAACAACAACCCCGTAAAACACGCCGGGGGGTGGCTGATGATTCTGGTTTCCGTCGTCGCTTTCGCTGAGGAGAGGACAGCGGTGATTTGCCTGGATGACCCTAGAACCCAGTTGGAAATGAATCATTGCGCAGAAAGCGAATTGCGAGCGGCGGACGACGAACTGCACCGCGTTTCTGAAAAGGCTGCCAGACATTGTCTCAATTGTCGCTACGACCCCGGATGCCCTCGAACCCCCCGAGCGGCAACGGCTCTTCCGAGGAACGAGCTACAGCGTCAAGTCCAGCCAGAGCAGCCCGATGTGGTTCATGCGGTTGTCGGCGCCGCCGCGGGCGTTGATGAACTGGTTCAGGTAGCCGATCTCGATGCGGATGTGATTGGTCAGTTGGTCGGTAATGCCGACGAAGGCGCGATTCTGGTCGAATCCCGAGCGAGGGCCGCGCTCGATGGAGTTGAAGGTGACGAACGGCTCGTCGAAAACGACAAGACCGAGGCGCTCTGAGGTGGTCAGCGGGTAGACGGCGCGGATCATGTGGCGGAGCCGCACCGAGGCGCCGTGAGTGTCTTCGATGAAGCGTTCCTCGAGTCGCGTCCGATTCGTCAATGTGAACGGCAGCATCCAGTCGCCGTGGGGGATGTCACAGGTCGACTGTTGGAAGATTCGGCTCTCCTTACGGTCGGGCTCGAAGCTCGGCGTCCAGCCGTAGCCCTGCCACAGCGACCAGTGCTTCGTCATTTGGTATCCGAGTGCCGGCCGGAATAAGAACTGCCGCATGCCGTCGCCGCCGACGCGGGGCTGGGTTTCGAGGTAGAGACGCCACTTGCCGGCGATGGGTCCACGCACCGTCGCCAGCAACCAGCCCTGCGCGTCGTCGTCGAGAGCGCGCGCCGCAGGTGCCGCGAGCACGATAGCGAGCAGAAGAGCGCCGACAGCTCTCCCAAAACCTCTCGATCTCATCGCATACCTCCTTGCAGTCGACCCGCTGCCGCGTGCTGATCCGTCCGCCTCAAATCAACCGCTTCCCGCCAACTCCGCCTGCAGATGGCGGGCATTTCTGAGGTCGCGGGTCTCCGGCGCGCGCGCAAATGTCGCCAGCACCGGGGTCAGCAGACCCAGCGCTGCGTCAAGTCTTTTCTCCTGCTGCCACAGGCGGGCCAAGTCGATACTGGCGGGGAGCTCCCACAAGCGTGACCCTTGCGTGCGAGCAATGTCGATTGCCCGTTGGAAGTGACCTTCCGCTTCCTCTCGCTGTCCCACGAGCGCCGCCGTTCCGCGCAAGCGATGAATCTCGGCAACATACCAGCGCTCCCCCGTATCTCTTGCGTGCACCTCGGCCCGCTCCAGCAGCGCCAGGCCGGTGTCCCGCTGTGCAGCGCGGATGTGGGCATCGGCCGCCAGGCAAAGGATCGCGGACAGGCTGGCCCGGTCCATGACACTCCACTCGTCGATGCGAGTGAGAAGCTGCTCCAGCACGGCCTCACTCGGGCGTGAGAGCGCCGCAACCCAGGCGGCGATGACGCGCGCCAGCGCCGCCCACTGGCGGTAGCCGTATTCGTCCGCGACCGCGATGGCCTCATCGGCACGCTGCGCTGCCGTCTCAGGTTCTTCCCTGACCGCGTCGTAGAACGCCGTCAGGGCCACGGCGGTGGCGCGGTCGACCGGACGTGCTGTCTGTTTCGACCGATCGATGGCGGCTGCCGCATGAGCAGCGGCCGCCGCAAAGTCGCCGAGCGCGAGCTC
>DASPMH010000579.1:0-9202 GCA_035627175.1 Terriglobales bacterium
CAGAATCCTGCCGCCGGCGATCACTCAGGAGTCCTTGCCCTGGCGCTCGTCGAGCGCATTGATCTTGGCGCGCACCCGCTGTGTCTGAGCTTCGTCCTCGGCGCGCTCGAGCGCGTGGCGGTACATGCCGAGCGCTTCGCGAACCCGGTTGCTGCGAGCGTAGGCATCGGCGAGATGCTCGGCGATGGTCGGATCCTCGCCGGCGAGCTCATAGGCGCGTTCGAGATGCTCGATCGCTTTGTCGATCTGGCCGCGCTGATAGAAGACCCAGCCGAGACTGTCGAGAAAGAAGCCGTCGTTGGGCGACAGCTGCAGGGCGCGTCGAATCAACGATTCGGCCTCATCGAGGTTCTCGCCCCGCTCGGCGAAGGTGTAACCGAGGTAATTGAGTGCCGCGGCGTGATTAGGATTGATCTCGAGCACCTGGCGCATGATCGAGATGCATTTTTCCTTCTCTTTGAGCTCGTCGTAGTAAGCGCCGAGGCGGAACAGATACTCGTCATTGTTGGGGTGCTGGTGGTTGAGCCGTTCGAGCAGCTCGACCGACATCGCCACGTTCTGCTTGTCGCGGTAGAGCGAGGCGAGCAGCAGGGTCAGCTCGGGGTCGCCCGGCTCGATCGCCAGCGCCTTCTCGACCTGAGTGATCGCTTCGTCGAGGCGATTCTGCTTGCGGCGGATCACCGCGATCGAACCGACCGCTTGTCCGTAGAATTCCGAGGTCGAGGGGATGCGTTCGAGCTCGGCGACGGCACGCTCGTAGTCCTCTAGCTTCGAGTACGTCAGGCCGATGTAGTAGCGCACCCGATCGTCGTCGGGAGCGCCGGCGAGCACCAGGGTGAACTCAGTCAGAGCCCGCTCGTACTCCCCTTTTTCCAGAAAGATCACGCCGATCTTGGTGCGCGCGTCGCCGGGATCGGTCTCGACCTTTTCGACCTCACGATACTGCGAGATGGCATCGTCGAGCCGGTTCTCGCCGACGTACAGCCGGCCGAGACGCTTGCGAACCTCGGAGTTGTTGGGCGCGACTTGCAGCAGGCGCTGGTAGAGGTCGATCGCTTCCTGAGTCTTGTTCTGCGCTTCGAAGGCGGTGGCGAGATCGAACTGCACCGAATCGGAGTCGGGTCGCAGCTGCATCGCATGCTGGAACGCCTCTTCGGCGAGATCGAATTTGCGCGCCGCCATATAGATGCGGCCGAGGTAGTAATGGGCGAGAAAGAACTTGGGGCGCTGCTCGGTGATGCGGGTCAGGATGGCGATGGCGCGATCGTACTCGCCGCGCTTGCCGTACTGCTCGCCGAGATAGAGATGGGCATGGCGGTTGTCCGGGTCGAGCCGCAGCACCGTCTCGTACTCGCGGATCGCACCATCGCTGTCCCCGACGGCGGCGGCGATGCCGGCGAGCAGCAGGCGGATCTGCACGTCCTCCGGGCTGATCTCGCTCGCCTTGGCGAGCTGTTCACGGGCCTGGGGCAGGCCGGCGGTGCCGTTGCGCAGGTAGTACCGCGCCAGGCGGATGCGCAAGAAGGCCGAGCTCGGATCCGCCGCGATCGCCTTCTCGAGCTTGCCGATCGCGGCGGCTTCGTCGTTGGCGTCAGCGGCGAGGTTCGACTCGATGAAGTAGCGCAGCGGCTTGGCTTCTTCGATCTCCGGGCTCTCCTCGTGTTGCGCCGCACCGAGCTCGACGTTCCAGGTCGGGCGCTCGCCGACGACTTCCTTCTTCGCCCACAGGGCGCATCCCGCCAAAGGGCAGCCGGCGAGAGCGACGATGACGAGCGATCGGCGCATGCGATCACGACACAGGATCATAGCCGGTCATCCGTAGCACAAGCGGTATGGCCATTCCACGCGGCCCGGCCGCGTGCCGCGCCCGGCGCGCCGCCCGCCACTTGAACGCCCTATATTGACGCTGCGGCCTCAGCCTCTAGCCTGCGCATAGGTCTTATGGCGGCGATGAGTGCTGAGGAGCTCGACAAACCCCAAGCGATTCGGGTGATCATTGCAGACGATCATCCGATCGTGCGCCGCGGCATCTGCCAGATCCTCAACGACACCGAAGACATCACGGTGATCGGAGAAGCCGCCGACGGCGCCGAGCTGATGGCCAAGGTCCGCGCCGAGCCTTGGGATGTCGTCGTGCTCGACCTGAGCATGCCCGGCCGCAGCGGTCTCGAGCTCTTGGAGGACGTCAAGACCGAATTCCCGCAGCAGCCGGTGCTGGTGCTGAGCATCTATCCCGAGGATCAATTCGCCGTGCGCGTGCTCAAGATCGGCGCCGACGGATACATGACCAAGGAAGCGGCGCCGGAGAAGCTGGTCGACGCGATCCGCAAGGTGCACCAGGGCGGCAAGTACATCAGCGCGACCGCCGCCGAAAGACTGGCGCAGACGCTGGCGCAAGGCGGTCTGTTGCCTCACGAAACGCTGTCGGAGCGGGAGTTTCAGGTGTTCGAGCGAATTGCGGGCGGGATGTCGGTGCTACAGATAGCGCGCGAGCTCGGCTTGAGCCACAAGACGGTCAGTACCTACCGGGCCAGACTGCTGCAGAAGATGAAGGTCCGCACCAACGCGGACCTGACCCGCTACGCGCTGCAGCACTCCTTGATTTCGTAGACGTCAGTTGCCGCCGTAGCTGTCATCGGCCTGGCTGATCAGATGTTCGACCAGCTTCTGCTCGGCAGCGCGATGCGCCAGAACCTGGGCGAGTTGTTGCGCCTGATGAGCGATCGGGATCGACGCGATGTGGCCGACCAGCTGCGCCGGCGAGATGTGGTCGATCGCCTCTTCCATCGACTGAACGACTTCTTCCGGTACTTCGAGCTTCAGTTGCGCGGCGACCTCGAGCGGAGCGGCGAAGCGCTCTTCGAATTGGCGCTTGGCCTCGCCGAGATCGCCATCGTCGCAGGTGACCCCTAGCTTGATCGCGGCGCGCGCGAACAAGCGATCGAAGACTGACAGAACCGCCTCTCTACCTTTCATGGCCGCCGAAGCTAACCACCATCGACCTCGAATCAACCGTGCGCCTCGCAGAAGCTGGGTCTTGCGGGTTCTCGATGTCTGCCCAAATATGCGACCGCGTCATGGTCATCGAGCACGAGATCCGCAACGGCGAATTGTTATGGGTCAAAAACCCGTTCACCGGCGTCGCGACCTACTTCACGCACGTCCATAAGAAACGCAGCGGCTTCACCGCCGCGCTCGAGCCGGTGCTGCCCTCGGCAGAAGAGCAACAGCGTTGCGACGAGCGGCGCCGCGGCGAAATGGCTGCCGCCATACGCGTCTGCCCGTTCTGTCCTGGCAACGAAGGGGCCACCCGCGAGGAGGTCTTGCGGGTCACCGCCGCCGAAGTCTTCGGCGGCCGCGAAGGCGATTCGTGGCTGGTTCGCGCCGTGCGCAACATCATTCCGCGCATTCCCGAAGCTTGCACCGGTGGGCACAACGAGTCGTACGTCGTCATCGAGGATCCGCGGCATTTCATCGATGCCGAAAGCGGGTGCGACGATTTGCTCTACAGCGGGATGCTACCAGTCGAGCAGTTCCACGCCCTGATCGCCGCCGACGTCGAAGTCGCACGGCTGGCGTTCCGCAATTCGGCTGTCCACGCCGTGTTGATTCGGAAAAATCAGGGGCGCGAATCGGGGGCGTCGCAACCGCACGTGCACAACCAGGTGATCGGCTGCGATCGCCCGTTTCCCGTGGTGGAACGCGAGGCGGAGGTCACCGCGGCGCGGCCGAGCGTGTGGCGCGATACAGTCGAGTTCGCTCGCGGCCGCGGTCTGGTGCTGCACGAGCGCGACGGCTGCGTCGCTTACTTCTGCCCTTTCGGCACTTTTCCGCGCAGCTACGATGTCGTCTGCCTCGAGGAGCGGGCGCGACTGGTCGATCTGCCCGCGGCGCGCCGCGAGACCTTCGTCACCTTGCTCTTCGAGATGGTTCGTTTGCTCGGTGCGATGCCGCTCGACTACGAGATCCACGATGGCTTCGGAGTGCCGTTGCACGCCCACGTCAACGCGCGCCAGTACGCCTATTCGAACATCGGCGGGACGCTCAACCTACCGGCGCCGATGGTGTCGCGTTGACGTGTCCGCCCCGGGGTTTTTTCGCATGACACCCGATTGACAAGAAAAGTGCCCTTGAATACAAATCGCCCGCTGTGGCTCATTCGAGCCACAGATCCCCACTTTGAGAGGAGGAACAACGATGGCAGAAGGTACTGGCGCTGCGGTTGAGGAGATCTTCAACCAGATGCCGAATCAGCTGAACGCCGATGCGGCCAAGGGAATGAACTCCGTCATCCAATTCAATTTGACGGGCGACGGCGGTGGCGAGTGGAACGTTGCGATCCAGGACGGCAAGGCAGCGGTCAACAAGGGCGCGCACAGCTCGCCGAATATGACCATGACCATGGCCGCTTCGGATTACGTCGACATGATCACCGGCAAGCTCAATGGCCAGATGGCGTTCATGAGCGGCAAGCTCAAGATCGCCGGTGACATGGGTCTGGCGATGAAGATGCAGAGCCTCTTCAAGCGTCCGGCCTGAAGCTGCTCGAAACCTCGTTTCAAAGGGCTGGGAACCTCGTTCCCAGCCCTTTTTTTTGGAAATCCGCGAGGCTGTAAGCCCATCCGCGAGGCTGTAGCGCGCGCTCTCCGAGCGCGCCCGCCGCGGCCCGTGGTCGGCTCAGGAGCCGACGCGACAGCGACAAGGCCGCGGAGAGCCGACGCGACAAGGCTGCGGCTCAGTTGGAGGTGCGACACTCCATCTTGGTCGGTTTGCTCCGCTCGCACGCCATGGTGTCGGTCACTCCGGAGGCGAGCTGCGCGCAGGCGTTGTTCATCGCCGACCGCGCCGCCTCTTCTCCGCTGGCACCTTGCACCGTTCGGCACATTTCGCGCCCGTGGAACTCGACGCACACCGAGCACTCGTGGCCGGCGACCTGCAGGCTGCGATAGACGACGATGCCCATGAACAGCACGCTGGCGGCGATCACCACCCAGCGTGCGGTATGCGTGGCGCGCCGCGGTTGCGACGGCGGCGCCCCGGTGGTCATTCCGGCTTCGGCTCCTCGGCGTCCTTCTCGACGACGACGTCCATCTCGTCGGTGTCGGTGCCGCCAGACGGTCCGGTCACCGTCACCGAGGCGACGAACTCGCCTTCCTTGGCGTAAGTGTGACTGGGATTGGCTTCGGTGCTCGGCTGAGAGCCATCACCGAAGTCCCATTTGAACGTCGGCTGCCCCGAGTTGCACTCCACCTCGCTGGTGAATTTCACCTTGAGCGGCGGCGGCCCGTAGTCGGGGAAAGCATCCATCATCACGAAGCAATCGTCGTCAGCGGCGGCCGCGGCATCTTGCTCTTCTTCCGCCTCGGTGCCTTGGATCGTCGTTGGCAAGGGCGGGGGCAGCGCTTTCGTCGGAACGACCGGCTTGGTCGCCGCCGCTGCCGCGGTCGGGCTCGCTGCCACCTGCTGCGGCGCCGGCGCGGTTTGCGGGGCGCGTTCGTCCTGACAGCCGCCGCAGCCCCCAGCAGCGAAGGCGAAGGCAAGCAACAACAGGCTAGCGGTGCGGCGACGCATTTCGATCATTCCGTTCCTCCCAATCATTTCTTCTTCGCGGCCGGTGGCCGGCGCACGATGCGCATCTTCTTGATCGGTCCGGGGTTGCCGGCGGAGTCCTTCACCCGCACCTGGAGGTCGGTCGTACCCTCGGGAAACAGGAACGAGCGCGCCACGATGGTGCAGAACTGCACCTTAGTGTCGGACCTGGCGAAGGCGAAGTTGCCGAGCTTGTCGAGCGTGCACGAGCTCTCCGCCTCGATGAAAGTCTCGAAGCGGCAGCTGAGATCGTTGATCGCGTCCGCGATCTTCTGGGTGTTGGCAAAGCTGAGCGGCTTGATGCCCGGGATTCCCCCGATCTTCGGTTTGCGGCGATCGCAGACCTCGGGACTGCCGTCGCCGAGATCGCGGCTGGCGATGATCTCGAGATCGGGCCGGACATTGGGATCGGTCGGGGAATGCATCGATACCTGGCGCGCCACATCGAGGCCGCTCTCGCCGGGCTTGGCCTCGACGACGAGGATGAAGCCCGACCCCGAGGCGGTGTGGTACACCGGGATGCCACCTTCGACGGCATTCGGTTCGACCACTTTGCCGTCCGCCCGGGCAGCGCCGAAGTAGGTGATCACCGGGCCGATGGTGCCGCCGGCGCCGCTCTTGGCCGCCGGCGAGGGGACTGGTGCCGGTGTCGGCTGGCCTTCCGGCTCGTTGCTGCGCGGCGGCACGGTCGGCATCGGCGTCTCTTCGAATGCCGGAGCCGCGGGTGTCGCCGGTGTTGTCGCTACTTTCGGCTCCGGCTTTGCCGGCGCCTTGGCGCCACAGCCGATCATCAACCCCAACCCCAGCACCGCCATCGTCCGAAACCGCATCGCGCTCATCAGCATCCAAGTCTCCCGTGTGTCTTTTAGAATGACGGTCCGCGGTTCTAACCGCCCCCTCGGAGGCGGTCAAGGAGACGGGTCGAGCTGCGGCCGCTGGCTGATTGACCGCGTCGCCGCCCTTCCTTAGCCTCGATCGCGGATGAATCGCTATCGAGTCGCGCTCGTCGGCGCAGGTAGACACGGACTGCGCTATGCGCGGCATGTCATCGCCGATTTTCCGCAATTGGAGCTCGCCGGCATCTGGCGTCGCGACCAGGCCGAGGCCCAGCGCAGCGCGACCGAGCTCGGCTGCCGCCATTTCGCCGACTACCGCGAGCTGATCGCGGCACCAGGGGTCGATCTGGTCATCGTCGCGGTGCCCCCGGCGCTGCACCCCGACATCGTCGAGCATTGTGCTGCCGCGCGGCGCGCCGTCCTACTGGAGAAGCCGGCTGCCATCGATCTCGACGCCGGGCGGCGGATGCGGATCGCGGTGCAACGCGCGGGTACGCCCCTGATGGTGGCGCAGACGCTGCGCTTCAACGGCGTCGTCAAGGCGATCAAGCAGGCGATCGCCGAGATCGCCCCGATCCATGCGTTGCGCATCTCACAGCGATTCGAGCCCTCCCGGCCCGGTTGGGTCGACCAGCCGGAGCTCAGCGGCGGCGGGGTGATGATGTTAACCGGCATCCACAGCTTCGACATGGCGCGCCATCTCAGCGACCTCGAAGCCGTGGCCTGCTGCGCCGAGATCAGCCGCGTCGGCACCACGGTGCAGACGGAGGATAATTTCGGCGCTGTCATCACCTTCGGCGACGCCAGGGTGATCGCTTCGATCGCCGGCTCGCGGGCGACGGCGAGTCGGTCGGGCCCGATCGAGATCGCCGGTGCCAACGGTACGCTGATCGCCGACCACGTCCTCAATGTCGCCATCTTGGTGCGCGGCAACGTCGTCACTCCGATCGACGTGGGACCGCCACTGCCGACGGTGCGCGAGACGCTGCAAGCATTCGTGTCGGCTGTCGATCGAGGCGGCCAGATGCCGGTGACGTTGGATGACGGCTTGCGTGCGGTTGCCATCGCCCGCGCCTGTTTCGACTCTGCCAAGAGCGGCCGGCGAGTCGCGGTGGCCGCGTTCGATGCCGAACACCTGAGCGTCAGCCAAGCCACAGAGCTGTAACCGCCTTGTCGCTGTAGCGTCGGCTCTCTGAGCCAACGGGGGCGCGGCGGGCGCGCTCGGAGAGCGCGCGCTACAGCGGTTTCCAAGCTGTGCTCTGGCCCGCCGGTCTTTCCTGCGCTAGGAAATTCCGGATGAAAGCGATCATGCTCTGTGCCGGGCTCGGAACTCGGCTTCGCCCTCTCACCTACAGCATCGCCAAACACCTGATCCCGGTCGCCAACAAGCCGGTGCTCTACTTCGGTATCGAAAACCTGATCGCCGTCGGCATCGACCAGATCGGAATGATCGTCAGCAAAGAGAGCCAGCCGATCATCGAAGGCGCCGTCGGTGACGGTTCGCGCTGGGGCATCCGCATCGTCTACATCGAGCAAGATGCCCCGCGTGGCTTGGCCCACGCTTGCCAATGTGCCGAGTCGTTCGTCGCCGGCGACGATTTCGTCATGTACCTCGGCGACAATTTGATCCCCGAGGGTTTGGGCCATGCCGTCGAGCGTTTCCGCAGCGGCGCCGACGCGGTGGTGATGCTCAAGGCGGTCGACGATCCTCGCGCCTTCGGTATCGCTCAGCTCGACGGCGAGCGCATCGTGCGTCTGATCGAGAAGCCGCAGGACCCGCCGTCGAATCTCGCTATCGTCGGCGGCTACGTCTTCTCTTCCGAGATCTTCGCCTCGATCGGACTGATCAAGCCTTCCTGGCGCAATGAGCTCGAGATCACCGATGCGATTCAGAATCTGATCGACCGCAACTTCAAAGTGCTGCCCTACGTGATGACCAGCTACTGGAAGGACACCGGTAAGCCGCACGACATCCTCGACGCCAATCAGGTGATGCTCGACAAGCTGACCCCGGCGCAGCACGGCCGCGTCGACAGCGGCAGCAAGATCGACGGGGTTGCGGTGATCGGCGAGGGCGCCGAGGTCCGCAACAGCAAACTGATCGGTCCGGTGATCATCGGCGCCAATGCCAAGATCGAGAACGCCACCCTCGGCCCCTACGTCTCGGCCGGCGAGCGGGTCGAGGTGCGCAACAGCACCGTGCGCGATTGCGTCATCATGGAGGATACCAAGGTGCACGATCTCAGCCGTCCGCTGGTGCGCAGCCTGATCGGTCGCAAGGCGCAGATCACCGGCCAGGCGGAGGGGGAGGTACGGTTGATTGCCGGGGATATGTGCGACATTGCGGTCTGACAGCTGCGACCTTCGTCACCGGAAGCTTGCCGGCTCGAAATGTTTTCGATAGGAACAATCGCACGCGGCACTCGCCGCGGCATCCGCGTACGGGGCTGTAGCTCAGTTGGGAGAGCGCCTGAATGGCATTCAGGAGGTCGACGGTTCGACTCCGTTCAGCTCCACTCCGCGAAACGAGGTAGGTGAATCGATGCGTCGCTCTACCAAGGGTCTGGTCCTGACCATCCTGTTCGTCCTCCTGGTTCTACCCGGGTGCTCCTCGCGGCAGCGCTACGCCGACCCCTACGAGCGCGAGAGCATCGAGCGGCCGGCCGAGCCGATCAGCCAGGAAGAGGGCCCAGCCGAAAAGGTCGGCAAGGTGCTGGTGGTGATCGTCACCGTCGGCATCGCCATCGGTCTGATCGTGGTGCCGGTGCTGTTTCTGA
>DASPMH010000580.1:0-5772 GCA_035627175.1 Terriglobales bacterium
GAGGCGCTCGATCGGGTCGTCGCTGGCGAGCTTGCGAACCGGCTCGTCGATGCTGGTGCCCTTGTTCTGGCGGTCGTAGCGCTGTCGCATCGAGTCGGGGTTGATCTGCGCCGAGGTGCCGGCGGGGGAAAGCAGCATCGCGGTCGCGATCGGCACCAGCACCCAGGACTTCAGAGACTGGTCTAGTCCCCCGCGCCTGCGGCGCTGCTCCCTTTGGGAAAGGGGGCGCACACTCTCAGAGGGTCGATACTGCGCTTTCAAGAGCGTGGCTCACCGAAGCGGATCATCACCCAGTCGGCCATCTCGTGCACCTGGTGTGGCGGCGGCTGTTCGGAGTGGAGATCCAAGGTGATGCGCAGCGTGCCTTGGTCGCGGCTGACGCGCACCTGGCGCACGTAGGGATCGTCTTGCGGCAAGGTCTTCTCGGCAAAGTCGCCTTCGCCCGGCGGGCCGTAAGCTTCGACGATGATTCGGCCAGGACCGCTGGCATCGGAGTAGCGCAGCGCCGATGGCACCCGCGTCAGCCGCAGCAGCACGGCGCGATGACCGCCGGCGTCACTGATCTGCAGATTGCGCAGACCGACCGCGGCTCGATCGCCGTGCGGCGATGCATTGGGATTGCGGAAGCTGCACGCCGGCAGCAACGCCAGCACCAGCACGCCGGCGAGAACCATCGACTGTCGTCGGGGGAGCATCACGCGTCGAGATACAGCATCGAGTCGGTGCCAGCAAGAATGTCAGGGGCGGCGGCCGAACGCCGGACGCAGCGGTTTGGCGCGTGGCGGCGCTGCCACCGTCTTGTCGGGATACGGGCAGAGGTCGCGGACGACGCAGCCCGGACAATTCGGCTTGCGAGCGAAGCAGACGCGGCGGCCGTGGGCCTGGAGCAGATGACAGCAGTGGGTCCAGTAGCGGCGCGGCAGCTGCGCTACCAGATCCGCCTCGATCTTGTCGGCGTCGCTTTGGGTAGTGAAGCCGAGCCGTTGCGACAGCCGTCCGACGTGGGTGTCGACGCCGAGCGCATCCTGCCCGAAGGCGTTTCCCAACAAGATGTTGGCGCTCTTGCGGCCGATGCCGAACAGCGAGGTCAGCTCTTCGACCGTCTCCGGCACCTCGCCTCCGAAACGTTCGATCAGCTGCTCGCAACAGCGCCGAATGGCCTTGGCTTTGTTGCGAAAGAAGCCGGTCGGGTGGATGTCGCGCTCGAGCTCTTCGACCGGCACCTTCAGATAATCTTCGGGCTTGCGGTACTTGGCGAAGAGGAAGCTCCGGGTCAGCTCGTTGACTTTGTCGTCGGTGCACTGCGCCGCCAGGATCAAGGCGATCAGCAGCTGGAACGGTGTGCCGAACTCGAGCTCGAGGTGGGCGTCGGGATACTCGCGATCGAGCCGGTCGAGAATCTTGGCGGGGCGCGATTTCATCGTGCCAGCAGCTCGCGCAGCGGCGGCGGCTCGACTTCCTCGTCGAAATGCCCCTCGTTCAGATAATAGCGGGTCTCGGCGGCGACGACGCCGCTGAGGGCGAGCAGCGATACCAGGTTGGGCACCGCCATCAACGCGTTGGCGATGTCGGCGAAGCTCCATACCATTGGCAGCGAAGCGACCGCGCCGACCATCACCGCGCCGACCCACAACCAGCGATAGATCGGCACGACCTTCGGCCCGAAGAGATACTCGGCGGCCTTCTCCCCGTAGTAGGACCAGCCCAGGATCGTCGAGAAAACGAAGGTCAACAAACCGATGGTCAATACGATGGGACCGATCACCGGCAGGTCGGAAAAGGCGGCCTTGGTCAGCGCCGCGCCGCCGATCCCCTGCTGCCATTCGCCCGAGTTTACCACCACCAGACCGGTAATCAGGCAGACGACGACGGTGTCCCAGAAGGTTCCGGTCGACGATACCAGGGCTTGGCGCACAGGGTTTCGCGTCTGCGCCGCTGCGGCGACGATCGGTGCGCTGCCGAGCCCGGACTCATTGGAGAACAAGCCGCGGGCGATGCCGTAGCGCATCGCTTCCTTCATACCGGCGCCGAGGAAGCCTCCGGTGGCGGCGGTGCCGCTCCAAGCGCCATCGAGGATCGTAGCCACCGTCGCCGGGATTTCGGCGGCGTTCATCGCCAGCAGCACGACGCAGCCGATGACGTAGAAGATCGCCATCAACGGTACCAGCGCCTCGCACACCCGCGCGATCGACTGAATCCCGCCGACGATGACCACCGCGGTCAGGATCGTCATCCCTGCGCCACTCCACCATGGCGAAATAGCGAAGCTCTCATGCAGCAGGCTCGAAATCGAATTGGCCTGCACCATATTGCCGATGCCGAAGGCGGCGACCGCGGTCAGCGCGGCGAACAGCATGGCCAGCGGCCGCAGGTTCATGCCTCGCTCGAGCACGTACATCGGGCCGCCGGCCATGGTGCCTTCAGCCGTGCGGACGCGGTACTTCACCGACAACAGCGCCTCGGCATACTTGGTGGCGATGCCGAATACGCCGGTCAGCCACATCCACAAAACCGCACCAGGACCACCGGCCGCGACCGCGGTGGCGACGCCGATGATATTGCCGGTGCCGATGGTCGCGGCGAGCGCGGTGGTCACAGCACCGAACTGACTGACGTCGCCGTGACCTTCGGCGTCCCGCTGAAACGACAAGCGGATTGCCTTGCCGAGGTGGCGTTGGACGAAACCTAAGCGAACCGTCAGAAACAGGTGGGTGCCGAACAACAGCGCCAGCATCCATGGGCCCCACACCATCGAGCTGATCGACTCCAGCACGCGCTCGAGCTCTTGCATCGGCGCTGCATAGTCGATTGCAGCCTGGGAAGCTAAGCCGGCAGAACGTAGCTACGGATCACAACCGTCGTGCGGGCACTCGCAGGTATCTTCGGGGGTGACGTCGCCGGCCGCCTGCGCACAATCGAGGCTGCAATAGGGACTGGCGTCGGAGACATCGCAGTTGCAAGGGTCGTGGCGGCACTTATCCATCGTCACCCCTCCGCTTGCCCCGGGGTCTTTCCCGGCTGTGGCACCGGCTGTTTGCGCTGGGTCTCACGCTCGCCTTCGGCTTTTCCGGGGGTCGGCGCCGAATCTCGTTCGATCGGTTTGTTCTCCTTCATCGCATCTCCTTTGGACTGCTGCTGATAAGCCAAAAACCGCGCCACTCGGTGAGGATTGGCCGATGCGATGAGTAGTCTGGTTCGAATGGTACGATTTACACGGTCGCGCGAGAGACTTGCGGCGGCGACGGCGTTGGGGCAGCAGACAGAAATGCCGTTGCCCGCCTCCGTCTATCGCTGGCGCCCCCATCCTTGGCACGGGCTCGACGCCGGTGCCGGCGCGCCGCGTGTCGTCAATGCCTACATCGAAATCACGCCCTTCGATTCGATCAAATACGAGGTCGACAAGATCAGCGGCTATCTCCGCGTCGATCGGCCGCAGCGCTCGTCGTCACTGCCGCCGACGCTCTACGGTTTCGTCCCGCAGACGTATTGCGGCCGGCGCGTCGGGCAGCACATGCCCGGGGCAGAGCATGGCGATCGCGATCCGCTCGACATCTGCGTCATCAGTGAGCGCGCCATCGATCGTGCCGAGGTGATATTGCCGGCGCGGGTGATCGGCGGCCTGCCGATGCTCGACAAGGGCGAAGCCGACGACAAGATCATCGCGGTCCTCGACAGCGACTATCTGTGGTCGCAAGTCGAGGACATCGCCGACCTGCCGCCGGTGTTGATCGAGCGCCTGCGCCATTACTTCGAAACCTACAAGCTCGTCCCCGGCGGTCCGCCGGTGGTCTCGATCGCGGCAGCCTACGGGCGCGATCACGCCGAGACCGTGATCCGTGCGGCGATCGAAGATTACCGCGCCGAGTTTGGTGCCGCAGAAAAGCCGCCAGCCGAGTAGCGCAGCGCCTCGAGATCGAATCTTGTTGCGAGATAGTCCGAGCTTGCGGGCGAATGTCGCCGCGGAACGCGGGCTCGTTTACGCCGCCGCGGTGTAGCTTGCGGCGGACGAGCCGGGACTGGCTATCGAAAGCTTTCCCAAGCGCTGCCCGTACACGCCGGCGGCGATGCTCGACGAAGAGCTCTTGCCGGAGTGAGCCTCACGACGGCGCCGGCTCGCGGGCGGTGCGATCGCCGAGGATGTCGACGACCCAGATCTCGCGCACCAGCGTGATCGCCACCAGCAGCAGCGGGCTTGCCACCAGCGCACCGAGGGCCCCCGCATACGTGCCGAGCAGCACCAGCACCAATATCGACAGCGCCGGCGGCAGATTGACGGCCTTCTTCTCGACCAGCGGCGTCAGCACATAGCTCTCGATCCCTTGGATGAAGAAGAACAGGCCGATCACCAGCAGCGCTTGCGTCGTGCCGACCGTCAGCGCCGCAGCGAGCGCCGGTACCGTCGCGATGATCGGACCGACGGTCGGGACGGCCTCGAGCAGCGCCGCCAGCAGCGCCAGCAACAACGCCATCGGCACGCCAATCAGCGCCAGGCCGATACCGAACAGTAGTCCGACCCCGGCCATCGCGACCAAGCGCGCCAGGATCCAGTAACGCAGTTGCACGCCGAGGATCGCGACGATCTCGGCGCCGCGCGGGCGCGCTTTCAGCGGCAACAAGCGCAGCCCGCCGTCGATGTAGAAGCTCGGCGCGGCAGCGGTGTAGACGGCGACGAAGAAGATCACCAGGATATCGCCGAGGGCACCGGCGGTGCTGCTGGCGAGACCGGTCAGTTGCGTCACCGAGGGGGCTTGGCCGCCGCCGCCCGGGGCGCGCTGGAGCACGCGCGCCCCCATTCGCTGCCCTCGAGATAGCTGCGGCCGCTGGCGATCGCGCTGCTCATCGTCTTCGCCAGCTCCTGGCTTTGCTGAACCGCTTGCGTGCCGATCACCGCCACCGCTGCCACGAGGGCGACGATCAAGGCGCCGATCACCAATATCAAGGCGGTACCGGCCGAGAGTCGGGTCCGCTCGCTGAGCCAGCCGGCGGCGCCACGCAGCACGATCGCGAGAACGATGCCGACGAAGGCGAGCAGCAGGACGCGGGCGCTGAACCACAGCAGCACCAAGGCGAGGCCGACGGTGACGGTGCTGGCGAGAACCTTTAACGGTGGTCGGATGTCTCTGACCGGACGGCCGGCGCGATCGCTGCCGCGGCGGCTATTGGCGAGCGGGGTCGCGCTGGGCATCTCGGCTCACTGAGCCAGCCATATGCCAAAAGCATTCTGTCGCCGCCGTGCGGCATTGACACCCCGGTGCGCGGCTTCTATGTGCGCGGATCTACACGGACGGTCCGATCTCTTTGTCCCCAAACAGCTAGCGACCCCTGCCGAGATGATCAGCGATTCGACTCGCGACCCGCCCACCGGCTCTCGCCGTCTCCACGGAGTGCTGGTCGCCGACGTCACCGGTTTCAGCCGGATGATGGGCGAAGACGAAGATCGGGCGGTCGCCGCGCTGGCGCGTATTCGCTCGGTCTTCGAAGAGGTCGTACCGCGCCACGGCGGTACTCTCGATGTCTTTGTCGGCGACTGCTTCGTCGCTCTCTTCGACAGCGCCGTACAGGCGGTCGAAGCAGCGATGGCGATTCAGCGCGAGCTCGCCACCGGCGACAGCGGCGCCGCCAGCCCGGTGCAGATCCGCATCGGCATTCACATCGGTGACGTCGTCCGCTCGGGGAACGAGATCCTCGGCGACAGCGTCAACATCGCCGCCCGCCTGCAGGCGCTCGCCCAGCCCGGCGGCATCCTGGTCTCCGAGGACGTTTACCGCGCCG
>DASPMH010000581.1:0-7895 GCA_035627175.1 Terriglobales bacterium
GCGCCCAACACTAGCGTCGCTGCGGCTGCGCCGCGCTCAGGCGCTCAGGCCGGTGCCCTGGTCGAGCACTGCCTTTTCCCGCTCCTCCTGGTCTTCATAGGAGTGATACAGCTCGTCGCCTTGCTCGTCGCTGATCGACTCGCTCGCCCGCGGGAACAACTGCTGTTCTTCGCGCTCGACGTGTTGCTGTACGGCGGCGACCAGACGTTCGAACTGCGCCGCCCAACCAGGATCGGCCGTCGATAGGACCTTGAGCCGGTCGATGTGGGCTTCGATGGTCTTATGCTCGGCGAGACACTCGCCGACCATGGCCGCGAGCTGGGGCAGGCGATTGAGCGCCGGGTAGAATTCCTTCTCCTCGGCGTGGGCGTGAGCGAGCAGGTGTTTGCAGATTGCGGGGAAGAGCTCGTCTCGCACCGCCGAGTCATCGCTACTGGCGACGCGCGTCATCAAAGTGGAAACCTCGGCATGCTCGGCGGCAAGGTGATGAAAAATCTTAGGATAGCCCTCGAGCGCCTTCGCGGCCCCTTTGGCTTTGCCGAAAACCTTCGCGATTCCTTCTGTAACCGATGCCATGGTGATCCTCCTGCGGGTGTTGCAGGAAGAATGGGCAAGGCCCGTGCCCGCCGCCGGGGCCAGGATCCAGACGATCGTCCCGCAGACGTAGCGACGATTACCGCATTTTCTACGTCTGCGAGGCGCGCAGAATCAGAAGGTTTGCAGGCAGTATTGATACGCCGCCGACGCCGCGCGCTCGCAGTTCGCGACCAGATGACAACTCACGGTGCATGTCGGATCGCCGAAACAATGTTGATCGCAGGCGATCGCAAAATTCGGGTTGTCGGCACACCACTGCAGCACGCTGGTGTGGAAATCCTCACAGGTCACCAACGGGTTGGCATTGCAGATCGCCAGATGCGCCACCATCGCGGTGCCGAGCACATCCTCATCCGCGCCGCTGGCGCAGCCGATCACGCACTCCTGAAAGCTGAGCGGGTCGGTGCAGCCGTCGAAGCACTCGACCACCCAATTGTCGATACGGCTCTGCCATTGCGCCCGGTCGCCGGCGCAGTCTAACGGCTTGCAGGCACCGCTGTCCGTCGATGAAACCTGAAGATCACCATTGCTGTCGGCAGCTTCGACACAAGAGGTGCGCACCTCGCAGCGCTGGCTGGCGGCGCCGCGGCAGAATTTCTCGGGCTTGATGGCGCAGGTGAGGCCGCCGCCGGACAACCTGCGCAGGCACGGCCGCCGCTCCTGCTCGGGCCGATAGCCGCAAATCGCCTTGCCGGCGGCATACATGGCGACACGGCGGCACGGAGTCCGCAGCTCGTCAGTCCGCATCGCCGTGCGGATCACATCTTTGACACATAGCAGGTAGTTGAAGTGGGTCTTGCGCTTGCTGCCATCAAACGACGCGCACGGGCACTGCGCCTCGATCTGCGTTGCGACCGCGGCCAGCTGGTCGCGATCTGCCAGCCCCTCGGCATCGGCAGACAGACACGCCGGGGCGGCAGCCTCCGCCGCGACCGGCTCCAGCACCGCACTGCCCCAAACGAAACCAAGCACAATCAGCAACGCTCGCATAAAAACCTCCGCTGCCCGACCGTCTAGGCGAGAGGGCCCGGCGAGTCCTGTAAAAGATCTGCAAGTTTCCTGTAACGCAGGTACCAGCTTGGCCGCGGCGCGCTCGGTAGAGCGCGGCGGCTCTTGCAGTCGCCTTCCCACCTACAGTACAGGTTCGCGATAGCGCTGCCGGCAGGGGTATTCGTCGCTTGAGCAAGACTTACGAAGCCTTGGTGAAGGCCGAGCAGCTGCGCGCTGCGCAGGACCCGGCCGCTCTCGCCCGGCGCGTCGCCCGCACCGCCGAGGAAGGTGAAACCCTCCGTGCCGAGCTGCGCGTCAGCCAGGAGCAGCTGGCGGCCCTGATCGAGAGGGTCGATACCGCCGCCGGCGCCGACGACGAGCTGCGCCGCCAGCTGGCGCGCCTCGCCGCACAGCAGGAACAACTCGCCAGCGAGCCGCGCCAGCTGATCGACACCGCGATCCAGCAGCTCCGAGAGGAGTTCCACCGCCGCTGGGTCGAGCTGCAGAGCGAGGCGGACCAGACCGCTCGGCTGGCGCGGCTCGAGCAAGCGCATCAGGATGTGTTCCCGGCGCTTGAAGGCATCCGTGGCGAGATAGAAGAGCTGCAGCGGCGCGCCGACGAGCTGCACCGTAGCCATCAAACCGAACGACAAACACTCGGCGCAACCCTCGCGTCGCTCCAGCAAGCGACGACCGGCGCCACCAGCCTTCTCGAAGAGCAACAACGCGAGCGCCAACGGCTGCAAGCAGAGCTGGCAACCCTGCGAGCCGCGCAGCAAGAGGGTGGCGGAGGGGCTCAACACCTGGCGGCGCTGGGCGGTTCGATCGAATCGCTCAGCCAGCGCCTCGAGCATACCGAGACTCTCCGCCGCGCCGACGCGGAGCGGCTGCAGTCGGAGGTGCGCACGCTACAGCAAGCGCTCGATACCCTGCGTTCTGCCCTGGCTGAGACCGACACCTCAGCCGCCGCCAAAGCCGGCATGGTCGAATCGTTGCGCGCCGACATCGACGCTCTGCGCGAACAGCTGGCCGGGCTCGATCGCAGCGATCGCCGGCCGGAGCCGCGCAACGGCGAGGCGCTGACGCAGCAAGAGCCGGGAGCACCGCCGGTTGCGGCCGAGGCGGTGCAAGCGGTGCAAGAGTCGGTCGACAGTTTGCAAGTGACGCAGCGGGCACTACTCGAGCGTCTGGTCGCCACCGAGGAGATCCAGTCGCGCAGCGATCGCCGCGTCCAGGACATGCTCGGTACGCTAGAACCCCTTCGGGCCGAGCAAGCACGGTCGTCCGGCGCAATCGACGAGCTACGGTCGCAGCTCGCCGCCGTGGTCGACTCGCAAAACCGACAGCAGCGTCTCGAACAAGAGGTGCAGGGGGCACAGGCCGCGGCCGAGGAGGCAGGGCGGCGGGCAGCAGCGATCGACGCAGCGCACGCGGCCAGCTTGGCTTTGCTGCAGCGGCGCATGGTCGAAATCCAGACGGATCGAGGAACCCTGCGCGACGAGCTCGGGGCAGTGCAGTCGGCACTGACGGAACAGCTGCGGCAGGTGACGGCAGGGATCGAAGCAATACGCACCCAGCTAAAGCCATTGCGAGAGGCACGGGCGCGTCAGGATGAGATCGCCGCCGGGGTTCGCCGCGCTCAAGGTGCCGCCGACGAAGCGGCGCGGCGGATCGCGGCCAACGAGGAAGCGCACAGCTCCGCGCTCGCCGCTCTGCACCAGAAGATCGATACGCTACATGCCGACAGCGCCGCCTGGCGCGACGTCGCCGCCACCGTCGACTCGGTGCTAGCGCGACAGCAGGGCTCCGCCGGCGAGATCGATGCGGTGCGGGCTCAGCTCGCCCGGATCATCGAAGCCCAGCGGCGCCAGCAGCAACTCTTTGAAGATCTCCTCCTTGCCCCGGCAAGCAGCAGCGATCGCCCGCTCGGGGCGGAGGCCGCAGAGCCGACCGATGTCACCAGCTTGCGCCGGCAGGTGGTCGCGTTGCAGGCGGATCGAATGAAGCTCGACGCTTTCCTCGAGAACCGTTTCGAGGTTCTCTGCGAGGTCTTGGATGCCGAGATGCAGGCGAAGCTCGATGAGCTGCGCGGCAAGGTTCCCGCGGCGCAAAGCGGGCGGATCAATAAGCTGCGGCAAACGGTGGCGCGTCTCGCGGCTGTGATCCCAGGGATACGCAAGCGTTAGTCGGCGCTTGGCGGCGGGGGCTCGGGGCCGGGATCGCTGAATACACCATTGCGCGCGACCGGCGCGTTGTAGGACTCGATCGCCTGCCGATTCTCTACGCGCCACGCCTCGGCGCGCCGCTGCCTCAGAAAGGTTCAAGCCAAGCGCCTACCTCCGTTCAACGCATGCGCACACCGTATGCGCATGGACAGCCAGGCAAGTGGCGTGGGCAAAGCACTCCCCCCACTGCTGCTGTCACCACCCTTCAAATTGGAATCTGATTGGAATCCTCTTGGGATGTTCGGCCGGCGCCCGCCTAGACCTGTCCCATCACGCGGCGGGGATTCGCCCAATCAAGGAGGGAAGATCATGAGAACGGTATGGATGGTAGCGGCGGCGGCTTTGGCCGCTTCACAGACGGCGGCGTCGCCGGCGATGGCGGAGTGTCCATTGGTCCGCGACGGCGACTGCGCGGTTTCGCTGACGGCGAGCTTGACCTACGCCAACTCGGCGACCGACGACCGCAAGGACAAGCTGGCGTTCAAGATGAGCAAGGGCGAGAGCGCGCTGCTGAGCGACTTCGGCGATCCGACCGGCACCACCAGCTACGACCTGTGCATCTACGCCGACGACGTGCGCGTCGGCAGCATGAGCGTGTCGGCCGACGGAGACTGCAGCGACCGGTGGTGCTGGGTGCTGAAATCGAAGGGCGTTGCCTTCAAAGACAAGACCGGCACCCCCGACGGCATCACGGCCATGTCGCTGGCGGCGTCGCTCGATGTCACCGACGCCAAGACCAAAATCAGCGTCAAAGGCAAGGGCGCCAACCTCGGCGACATCGCCATCCCGATGGCCGAGCCGATCATCGTCCAGGTGCACAATTCGCTTGGCCAATGCTGGGGCGCGACTTTCGCCGGGGCAGAGCAGGTGGCGCAGGACTCGGTCAAAGGCAAGGTCAAGCTCAAGGCGAAGTCGAAGGTTTTTGCGAGCTGCTCCGACTCGATTCAGAACGGCTGGGAGACCGCCGTCGATTGCGGCGGCGACTGCGACGGGTGTGGTTACGAGGAGCCGTGCAGCAACGATGCCGACTGCCAATCGGGCTCGTGCAACGCCGGCAGTTGCGGCGCCAGCTGCAGCGATGGCGAGAAGAACGGCGATGAAACCTCCATCGACTGCGGCGGCAGCTGTGGCGCGACCTGTTCGTACGGTCGAGCCTGCCTCGTCGATCTCGACTGCAGCTCGGGCATCTGTCGCAACGGAACGTGCAGTGAGAAGCTCGTCTTCGTCACCTCGACGTCCTACAGCGCGAATCTCGGTGGGACAGCGGGCGCCGATGCCAAGTGCGCCACTCGCGCCGCCGCCGCCAATCTTGGCGGCACGTGGACCGCGTGGCTTTCGACCAGCTCGGTCGACGCGATCGACCGCATCGCCGATCACGCCTACTACGACATGTTCGGCCAGAAGATGTTCGACGACAAAGACCAGATCACGACCTTGCAGAAGCCGACCTTCGGCATCTCCTACAACGAGCTCAAGGGCGATGTCTTCAATGCCTTTGCCTGGACCAGCACGAACAATGCGGGAGTCGAGATTGCCAGCAGCTCCTGCCTAGACTGGACCAGCACCTCCGGCTTCGCTTGGGTCGGGCAGCCGAATCTTCCGATCGGCTGGAGCGCCTACGGCAGCGTTCCCTGTTCGGAATCGGCCCGCTTGATCTGTTTCGAGCAGTAGGCACGACGATGCGACCGGCCCCGTCACGCGATGCAGCTTTCGTGGTGCACCTGACCGATGGCACGACCGACGACCAGGCGCACGGTAGAGTGGAGCATGTTCGCAGCGGTCGCGCGGCGCACTTCGATTCGATGCATGAGCTATTGCGCTTCATGCAGCAGACCCTGTCCGCAATCGAAGCCAACGGCCGCTGATCTTTCGACAGTATGCTGTAGCGGAAGGAAGAAATCGCTGTAGCGGTCCGCTCTCCGAGGGGACCGGGGCGTAGCGGTGGGGCCGTGCGCTCGGAGAGCGTACGCTACAGCGATTTCCTTACAGGCTCTGGCGAGCAGCTGCCCGACCGCTTTGTGGGACGAGAGCGGCGCGTATGACACACCCGCGGCGCCATGCTAGCGGGTCCTGCTCATGTCGCAGGCGCCAGCACCACGCTTCGACCCCCGCAACCAGTCGGTCTGGTGGGGAGACCGCCGGATCGATCTCTCCGCCAACGCCTTCCACGTCCTGCGGTACTTGCTCGAGCGGCCCAATCAACTGGTGACCAAGAGCGAGCTGCTCGATGCGGTGTGGCGCGACGCGCACGTCGTCGAAGCCGTGCTGAGCGTCACCATCAGCCAGCTGCGCGACGCCTTCGGCGATGACGCCCGCCAGCCGCGCTTCATCGACACGGTATACGGCCGCGGTTATCGCTGGATCGGCACCCTCGCACCCGAGACGGCACCGAAAGAAGTCCGGACGCCCGGCGCCGGGGCGCAGATCGTCGGCCGCGATGCGGCGCTGGCGGAGCTCGATGCGGCCCTCGCCGGCGCCGCCAGCGGACGAAGGCAGCTGGTGTTCGTCACCGGCGAGCCCGGTATCGGCAAGACCGCCCTGATCGACGAGCTCGTTCGAAGCTCAGCGAGCTCGGCGCGCCGATGCCGCCTCGGGCGCGGCCAGTGCATCGACGCGTACGGCATGGGCGAGCCTTACATGCCGCTGCTCGAGGCGGTGCAGCAGTTGGTGCAAGGTTCGCCCGTGGCCGTCGACACGCTCCGGGCGCAGGCGCCGACCTGGCTCTTGCAAATGCCGGCATTGCTCGCCCGCACCGAGCACGACGAGCTGCAGCGATCTTTGGCTTCGTCGACCGCGGCGCGAATGGTGCGCGAGCTGCAACAGGCGCTGGAGTCGCTGGCGCACGAGCAGACGATACTCCTCATTCTCGAAGATCTGCATTGGAGCGATGCCGCCACGGTATCGGCGCTGGCGGGCTTCGCGCTGCGGCGCGAAGCCGCGAAGCTGCTGGTGATCGGCACCTATCGACCGGTCGATGCGATCGCCCAGCTGCATCCGATCGTCCAGTTGCATCGCGAGCTGGCTGCCAAGCGACAATGCCGGGAGATCGCTCTCGACGGTCTCGATCCGGAGGCTGTTCGTCAGCTTCTCGCCGGGCGCTTTGCACCGCAGGCTTTTCCGGCGCAGCTAGCGCAGCACCTGCACGCGCAGACGGCGGGCAACCCGCTGTTCCTGCTCAACGCCATCGACGATCTCGAACAGCGCCGCTGGATCGAGCCGGTCGACGGCGTGTGGCACTGCACCGTCGATATACAGCAGCTCGACGCAGCGGTGCCGGAAACCACCCATGCCATGATCGAGGCCCGCCTCGCTGGTCTGCCGGCGGCCTCGCTGGCGCTGCTCGAAGCGGCGAGCGTCATCGGCCGCAGCTTCGCCAGCCAGTTGTTGGCTGCGGTGACCGATCGCACCGCCACCGACGTCGAGCTCGCCTGCAGCGCCATGGCACGCGCCGGGCAGTTCTTGCGGGAGATCGAGCCGGTGCACTGGCCCGACGGCAGCAGCGGAGCGCAATACACTTTCCGCCACGCCCTCTACGAGCAGGTGCTGTACGGTCGCGTCACCGTGGCGCGCCGGCAGAGCCTGCACCGCGCCATCGCCGAACGACTAGAGGGCGCTTTCGGCGACACCACGCCCGAGATCGCCGCTACGCTTGCGCTCCACTACGAGCTCGGCGGGGACGTGTCACGAGCGGTGACGCACTATGACCATGCCGCGGCGCTTGCCCGTTCGCGCTTCAGCCTAGAGCAAGCCGTCACCGGCTTTCGTCACGCCCTCGATCTGATGCGCCGCCTGCCTGCCGGCGCCGCACGCGATGCGCGCGAAATCGGCTTGCAGTCGGAGCTGATCACCAGCCTTTACGCAACCGCCGGCCCTGGCGACGCCGAGCTCGAAGCGATCGCCGTCCGAATCGAGGAGCTGTCGCACCGTGGTGAAACCACACCGCCGCTACTGAACTCGCTCTTCGGTCTGATCGGCTTTTACATCACCCGGGCCGAGCTGGGGCGTGCCGAAGAGGCCTGCCAGCAGGCGCTGCAACGGGCGGCCGAGGTGGAATGGGGCAGCTTCTTCGCCGACGTCGCGCGC
>DASPMH010000582.1:0-4621 GCA_035627175.1 Terriglobales bacterium
TATACTGCTTAATCAGGTTGTTCTCGAGGATCAATGCCTCTTTGTCGTTGCTGGTGACGAGAGTCTCCAGGTCGGCGGCGCGCTGCATCAGGAAGCGCACCTGACTGCGGCCGTCGCCGCCGCGCAGGTACTGCCCGACGCGCGCCCGCAGACTTTTGGCCTTGCCTACGTAGATTACTTTGCCGCGCTTGTCCTTCAGCAGGTACACGCCCGGCTTCGGCTGGACCGCTGCGAACTTCTCCAGCAACGCCCGAGCGATGTCCTCACTTGGGCCTCCCGGCTCGCTCACCTCGGCAGGGGGCCGCTCTGTCGATGAATCGGGCACCGCGGCAGTATACGCGCTCGCTCGGTCCGTCTGAAGCCGGGCACCCGCTTCTTCCGTTTGCCCAACTGGCATCCCAGCACCTGGCGCGATGCTCGCCGAAGTTGACCAACTTGGTCATCCGGCACAGAATGCTCGTCGATGAAGACGATCAATATCGCAGAGGCGAAAGCGCGCCTGCCTGAGTTGGTGGAATGCGCCGCTCGCGGCGAAGTGGTCATTCTGGCCCGGGCGGGCAAACCACGCGCCAAGCTGGTGGCGCTCGGGGCGGACAGCGTTAGCCGCCGCAAAGCCGGTAAGGGCAAGGGGCGATTGCGACTGAAGAAGGGCTTCGACGATCCACTGCCGGAGGCTGTCCTGCTGCTGTTCGAGGGCGCGCCGAAGTGAGGCTGCTACTCGACACCCACACCTTGGTCTGGTGGGACGAGGGGGAGTTGCCCGGCGCGGTGACTCGTCGGATCGAGCGTGCCGAGACCGTATTCGTCAGCGCTGTCAGCGCCTGGGAGATCGCGATCAAGAGCACTCTGGGCAAGATCGTGGCGAAGGTTTCCCTCGAGGAGGTGCTCGAAGATTACGGCTTCCTCGAGCTGCCCGTCTTGATCCGCCATGCCGAAGCGGTCAAGCAGTTGCCACCGCATCATCGCGACCCATTCGATCGCCTCTTGGTGGCGCAAGCCAATATCGAGGAACTGGTGCTCGTGTCCTCGGACGCGGCGCTGAAACAGTACAATGCGCCGATTGTCTGGGACTAGAATCCGCTCGTGAACCCGCCCCATTCCTCAGACACTCGCACACAGGTCTACTGGGACAACATCGCGGACCAATGGGCGGATGGTCGCCATCAGCTGTGGCGGGCGATCAGTGACGAGGTCAACACTCGCTTGCTGCAACGCTGGCTGCCGCGACACTGCGGCCGACTGCTCAAGACCGATGTCTTCGACGAAGCGGTCGGCGAGGGGCTATTCCCTTTCATTGCCTCGCGTACCGATCAGGTCCTGGTGCTCGACATTTCACCGTCACTGCTTGCGACCGCCCAGCAGCAACATCGCAAACTCGTCGGGCTCGCCGGCGACGTGCGCTCTTTGCCGATCCGCGACGCGACTCTCGACGTGGTGGTCTCGCTCTCGACCCTCGACCACTTTGCCACCTTGAACGAGCTGATCGCGAGCGTGGGCAATTTGCGCCGCGCGCTGAAGCCCGGCGGCCTCCTGATCGTCACGCTCGACAACCCGCTGAACCCGGCGGTTCGCCTGCGCAACTCGCTGCCGTTCGAGTGGCTCAACCGCATTGGACTGGTGCCCTATTACGTCGGCATCACCTGCAGTCCGCGGGTGCTGGCGGACATCCTGCGCGCCGCCGGCTTCCGGGTGCTCGACCAGGCCCCGGTGCTGCACGTGCCGCGGGTGGCGGCGGTGGCGTTGGCGGCGTTGATCGATCGGACCGGTTCACGACGATTGCGGCGTTGGTTGTTGCGAGCGTCGTTTGCGTGCGAGCGGCTCGAGCGTCTGCCGTCGCGGTATCTGTCCGGCCATTTCCTCGCGATGCTGGCGATGGCGGACGATGCGAGTGAAGGGGCTTCTCGAAGCGGAGGCCGCATCCGTTCGCGCTGAGAGCCTCACCAGCGCGGACACTGGTGAAATGAGCGAACGAACCGTTCGGGCTGAGGAGCCCCGAAGGGGCCTCTCGAAGCCCAGGTCGATCTGCGCCTTCGAGACCTGTCCTGAGCACCGTCGAAGGACGGCGCTTCGCGCCTCCTCAGGCCGAACGGACTGGTTGCCTCAGGTGTCGCGTTTCAAGGCCGCCTTCAACTCTTCTTCGAAGGCGAGATCACTCTTCTTGCGGGTGTTGCACTGCTTGCAGGCGGGGACCAGGTTGCCTTTGTTGGAGCGACCGCCGCGGGCAAGCGGGACCAAGTGATCCATGGTCAGCTCGGCGGGCGCGAAGCTCTCGCCGCAGTAATGGCAGACGCCGCGCGAGCAGCGCTGCTTCCACCACGGTGAGCGGCGGATCTCGCGCGCCTTGGCGCGTTCGCGCCGGATCTCCTCGGGCGGTACCGCTTCGAACCAGTCCGCCATCACCCCGCTTTGCGCTTAGCCGCAACGGCCAAGGCCAACGCCGGCTCCAGGCGGGTCACCGTCGCCGCATCGATGCGCAGCTGCTCGATCACCTGGGCGATCGTCTCACGCGTCTGCGGCGTCTCCCGCGGCGGCAGGAACTGCAGCACTTCTTCGGCGACCGGCGCGAAGGTCAGCTGCGCCAGCGCCCGGACCATGCCCTGCATCAACATCGGGTCCATGGTCCGCTGCATCACCTCCCACTGCTCGCGGACGTGCTGCCAGGTCAGCAGGCGCGCCTCGCGCCGGCCGAGCATGCTGCCGAGCAAGAAGGTGCGATCCTGCGGGCGAACCTCGTCGTCGCGCCCACTGAGCTCGAGCGTGCGCCGGATCAGCTCCGGCCGCTCGAAAGCGGCGAGCGCGAGCAGAAAGCGCTGTTCCTCCTCGGGATCGTGGGTCGCCGCTCGCTTGGTCATGAGATAGCGCTCGAACAGCGCGCCGTCGCCGTCGCGCGCGGCGATACTGACCACGACCGAAGCCATGTTGGGATCGATCGAATTGCGGTCCTCGAGGTAACGATCGAGCAGCTCGCGCACCTTGTGGCGAACATGATTGTCGCGGGCAATGCCGCCGAGGGCGCCGAGGATGGTGGCGCGCTTCATCCGTTCGTCGGCGCTCTCGCCCGGACGAGGATCCCAGCCCATTCGCTCGAGCTGCGGCTGGAAGAAGTCGGTGATCATCCGCTCGAAGGCGGGCCGGGCATCCTCGCTGACGGCGTGCAGCGCGAGCCAGCCGAGATGCTCGGTGATGGTCGACAGCACGGCGCGGTCGGGCTCGTTGCGGTAACCGTCGAGCATGTCGAAGTATTGCTCGATACCGACGGCTCCGGCGCGCAACAGAGCCCATTGATTGCCCGCAACGGACAAGCGCTCGTGCGCGGCGAGCTCGCTCTGCAGCACCGGGCTGAGCTGTGACAGAGCGTGGTCGTCGAGAGCGACGCGATAGAAGCCCGCCGCGTCGCCGTTGGGGAACATCCAGCGCGCCCCGGGGAGAACGATTTCCCCCTCGCGCTGGTCGAGCAGCATGCGTTGCTCGCGCCTGCCTTCGGCGGTGCCGTATTTGATCACCAGCGGCACCGGCCAGAGCTGCGCCGGCTTGCCGTCGGCTGCTTTCGGATCGGCGAAGAAGCGCTCCTGGCGCAGGCGCAAGCGCAAGCCGTCCCCTTCTTGAGAGGTCGAGATGTGAACCAACGGATGGCCGGGCTCCTTGATCCAGGCATTGGCGATCGCGGCGACGTCGCGGCCCGAGGCATTGCCGAGCTCGCGCCAGAAATCGTCGGCGGTCGCGTTACTCTCGCGATAGCGGTTCAGATAGGTGCGCACCCCGGCGCGGAAAGCTTCGGCGCCTAGAAAGCCCTCGATCATGCGCACCACGCCGGCGCCCTTCCAGTAGGTGATGACGTCGAAGCGCTCGGTCGCCTGCTGCGCATTGAGCACTTCGAACGAGATCGGGTGGGTCGATACCAAAGAATCGAGCGCGAACGGCCGCGCCAGGGTGGCGACGAAGTCGCGCCACATGCCCCATTCGGGCATCAGATCGGCGACTGCCTTGTAGCCGACGAAGGTAGCGAAGGACTCGTTCAGCCAGAGATCGTTCCACCACACCATGGTGACCAGATCGCCCCACCACATGTGGGTCAGCTCGTGCGCCGCGGTGTAGAAGATCCCCTTGAGCGATCCGGTCGAGGAGCGCTCCGGATCTGCGGCAATCGCGGTGAGTCGATAGGTGATCGCGCCCGGGTTCTCCATCGCCCCGGCCTCGAAGTCGGGCACGCCGATCGCGTCGACCTTGACGTACGGGTACGGGATCGCGGTGTACTCCTCGAGGTAGGTCAACGAGCGAGCATGCGCCTCGCGCGCGAAGACGCCCTTGTCCGCCATGCCGCGGGGGAGGAATACCCGCACCGGCACGTTGGTCGGAGTGACCTCGACGTCGGTCGCCTCGAACGGTCCGATCAAATAAGCGACCAGGTACGAGGAGATCGGCGGGGTCTCGGCGAAGCGGATCTCGCGCCGGCCGTCGGCGAGGTCGTGCTCGTTGATCAGAGCGCCGTTGGAGATAGCGGTGATGTCGCCAGGGATGATCAGGGTCAGCGAGAAGCGCGCTTTGAACTCGGGCTCGTCGAAGCAAGGGAAGGCGCGGCGCGCATCGGCGGCTTCGAACTGGGTCGCGGCGTAGCGCTCAC
>DASPMH010000583.1:0-4218 GCA_035627175.1 Terriglobales bacterium
TCCGCTGACCGAGCGGATGTGTCTGTTGGTCGCGGTGCGCTGCGGCGAGATGTACCCGCCCCAGCTCGCCCGGCAGCTGGCGACTCTCGATCAGATGCTCGGCGGAAGACTGACCATCAACATCATCTCGAGTGATCTCCCTGGCGCGCCGCTAACATCCGCACCGCGCTATCAGCGCACCCGCGAATGTATGCAGATCCTCCGGCAACTGCTGTCGCGCCAGCCGGTCGACATCGCCGGCGAGTTCTACCGGCTCGCGGTCGATCCGCCGGCGGTGTCGACGGTGTCGGGGCAGTGTCCACCGCTTTACTTCGGCGGCCTGTCCGAAGAGGCACGCGAGGTCGCCGCCGCCGAAGCCGATGTGTTTCTGATGTGGCCGGAGCCGCTTCCGGCCGTGGCCGAGCTGCTCGCCGACATGCGAGCCCGCGCTGCCCGTCACGGTCGCACGCTGCGTTTCGGCTACCGGGTTCACATGATCGTGCGCGAGAGTGAGAACGAAGCCCGAGCCGCTGCCACCAAACTGCTCAGCCGCTTGGACGATCGCACCGGCGCGGCGATCCGTGAGCGTTCTCTCGACCACGCCTCGCAAGGGGTACGCCGGCAAGCCGCGATGCGTCAGGTGGCGGATGACGATGGTTTCGTCGAACCATACCTCTGGACCGGCATCGGTCGAGCGCGCAGCGGTTGCGGCGCGGCGTTGGTCGGCGACCCCGACCAGGTGGTCGCCAAGATGCGGAGCTACATCGACATGGGCATCAGCAGTTTCATCCTCTCCGGCTATCCTCATCTGCAGGAATGCGACCTGGTCGCCCGCTACGTGCTGCCTCGTTTGCGCGGCGCCGAGGTTTGCTGATGGCGAAGCTCGGGCCGGACGGACGGCCGGTGACCGATGCCGACCGCGGCATCTGGCAGGGCCGATCGATCGCGCGGCGCTTCGTCTCCGCGGACGGCATGGTGGTATTGGTCGGCAAGACCGCCGACGACAATGACCTGTTGTCGTTGCGTCTCGGCGATGGGCGCGACTTCTGGATGCACATCTCGGGCGACTCGGGATCGCACGTGGTGGTGCGCAATCCCGACAATCTCGACCAGCTGCCCAAGGAGACGCTGATGTTCGCCGCCGGCCTGGCGGCGCGCTACTCCAAGGCCCGCAACGCGCGCCGGGTGCCGGTACACGTCGCCCGCTGTGCCGACGTCAGCAAGCCCGCCAACTTCGAGCCCGGCAAGGTCCTGCTGCGCCGCTACACCACGGTGCATGCGGTGCCGGTCGATCCGACCGGCACGCTCAGTAGCAGCTGACGGCCATTGAGCCCGGCACGGTTTCGCGCCTAGTGTGAGCGTACCAGCTAACCGGAGCAAATGATGATCAAAACGATTCTGCTCGGCATCGACGGATCGCAGCATGCCCTCAACGCCGAGGAGTATGCCTTGTGGCTCGGACAGCGAATGGACGCGACCGTCGTCGGCCTGCACGTGGTCGACATCGTTTCGATCGAAGGATCGTTCTTCCACGACATCAGCGGCTCGCTCGGCTTCGAGCCGTATTTCGATTTGTCGTCGAAGATGCGCGAGGCACTGACCGACCGCGGTCAGACTCTGCTGACGGCGTACCAGGATCGGGCTGCGGCCAAGCACGCCCGCATCGACTCGGTGCTGGCGATCGGCGTCGTCGCCAACGAGCTCGCCGACCGCGCCAAGACGGCGGATCTGGTCGTCATCGGCAACCGCGGCTCGAACGAGAAGTACTCGACCGGGCTGCTCGGCAGCACCGCCGAGAGCATCGCCCGCAAGAGTCCCAAGCCGGTGCTGGTGGTGCCGGCGCAGTTCCGCACGCCGACCAAGGCGCTACTCGCTTACGATGGCAGCCAGCGCGCCGCCGCGGCGATGCAGACGGCGGCGGAGTGCTGCAGCGCCCTGCAGCTGCCGCTGACGGTGCTGATCGTCTGTCGCGAGCGCGAAGCCGGCGAGAAGCTCGCTGCCGAAGCGTGCAAGTACCTCGCTTCGCACCGCCTGGAGAGTGAGTGTGTCGTCGAGACCGGTCACGCCCCCGAGCAGATCGTCAGCTTCCTCGGCCGCGGCTTCGACCTGCTCTTCATCGGCGCCTACGGCCACAGCCGGATCATCGAAATGGTGCTCGGCAGCACCACCGAGTACGTGCTGCGCAACGCCCCCTGCCCCGTCTTCCTCAACCGCTGAGCAAGGGGGAGGTCGAGGCCAATATCCCCCTCCCTGTAGTTGCTTCGGCATACGCACTCTGCGAGAAACTCGCCCTGATCGGGCCGACTTCCGTCGCCCACTCAGCTGACAGAACAAGCAGGAGGAACACATGCGAGAAGCAGTGATTGTCGATGCGGTGCGCACACCGCTCGGGCGCGGCAAGGCCAACGGGGCGCTACACGGACGTCATCCGGTCGATATGGCGGCACATACTCTCGAGGCGCTGGTAGAGCGCACCGGCGTCGATCCGGCGCTGGTCGAAGACGTGATCATGGGCTGCGTCAGCCAGGTCGGCGAGCAGGGTCTCAACATCGCCCGCAACGCGGCCCTGGCAGCCGGCTTCCCGGAGTCGGTGGTCGGCACCACCGTCGACCGCCAGTGCGGCTCGAGCCAGCAGGCGCTGCACTTTGCGGCGCAAGGGGTGATGGCCGGCGCCTACGACGTGGTCATCGCGGCCGGCGTCGAGTCGATGAGCCGCGTGCCGATGGGCACCACCGCCAGCATCGGCGGCGAGCCGTTCGGCCCGCGGATGATGAAGCGCTATGCCGAAGCGAACCTCTACGGAGTCGGCGGACTGGTGCCGCAAGGCATCTCGGCCGAGATCATCGCTCACAAGTGGGGTCTGTCGCGACGCGAGCTAGACGAGTGGTCGCTCGGTTCGCATCAGAAAGCTGCGGCGGCGACGCGCCATGGTTGGTTCAAGAACGAGATCGTTCCGATCGACGTCAGGTACGCCGACGGCAAGAGCGAGAGCCTCAGCACCGACGAGGGCATTCGCCCGGAAACGACCATCGAGAAGCTCGGCTCGCTCAATCCCGCCTTCAAAGGTGAAGGCGTGATCACCGCCGGCAATTCCAGCCAGCTGACCGACGGCGCCGCCGCGGTGCTGGTGATGGAGAAGAGCAAGGCTCTCGAGCTCGGGCTGCGGCCGCGGGCGCGCTTTCATACCTTCGCTCTCGGCGGTTGCGATCCGGTGATCATGCTGACCGCACCGATCCCGGCGACGCAGAACGCGCTCAAGCGCTCCGGGCTTTCGATCGACCAGATCGATGCCATCGAGATCAACGAAGCCTTCGCTCCGGTGATCCTCTCGTGGGAGAAGGAGCTCCGGCCGAACATGGAGAAGGTCAACATGAACGGCGGCGCGATCGCGCTGGGCCACCCCCTCGGATGCAGCGGCGCCCGTCTGATGGCGACGCTGCTCAACATCCTCGAACGTACCGGCGGCCGCTACGGCTTGCAGACGATGTGCGAAGGCGGCGGCATGGCCAACGCCACCATCATCGAACGCCTCGACTGATCCGGCCGGGAGGGGACCTCGACAGTCCCCTCCCCCTCTCCTTGGCGAAACCTCGCGGCGGACCTCGGCGCGAGCAGCGTCAGGTTCGATTGATTTTCTGCCATCCGCAGACCAGATACAGCCCCGATGAAACACGTGGTGGGCGGTCGCGGGTGGGGCTGGTTGGTGGCACTGGTGGCGGGGCTCTCGCTCGCGCCCACTACAACCCAGGCTTGGGGCGGAGAGGCGCATCGCATCATCTGCGAGATCGCCTGGCAGCGTCTGACCCCGGAGCTGCGCACTTGGATCACCGAGCTGCGCAGCGCCGACAAGCAGCCGCTCGGCACCTTTGCCGAATCGTGCGTCTGGGCCGATCAGGTCCGCGACACCAGCCATCGCGAAACTTACAGCTACCACTTCATCAACATCCCTCCGGGCAGCAGTGGTGCCGACCTGCAGCGCGATTGCCCGAGCGACAAGCGCTGCGCGCCTTGGGCCGTCCACTACTACTCGAGCATCTTGCAGAGTAAGCGGCAGCCGCGCCCTGCCCGCGCCGAAGCGCTCAAGTTCGTCGCCCACTTCGTCGGCGATCTGCATCAGCCGATGCACACCGGGCGCGCCGAAGATCGTGGCGGCAACAAGATCTTGATCGACTTCTTCGGCCAATACGGCAGCTGTCGCCGGGCGCGCGAAGGCCGCGCTCTCTCTTTGCACGACGCCTG
>DASPMH010000584.1:0-3077 GCA_035627175.1 Terriglobales bacterium
GCGCGCGACGCGGCTCAGCTACTTCCTCACCAATTCGACGCCGGACGACGAACTTCTGCGCGCGGCCGGATCGGGCGGCTTGGATACTCCGGCCGGGCTTGCCCAGCAGGTCGACCGGCTGCTCGCCTCGGCCAAGCTCCAAGGCGCGGTAAAGGCGTTCTTCTGGGACATGCTGTACTTCGACGGGTTCAACGACCTGTTCAAGGACCCGACGATCTATCCGGCCTATACGTCGGATGTCGCACGGGATGCGCAGGAGCAGACCCTGCGCACCATCGTCTCCCACCTGGTCGCGGAACAGGGCGACTACCGGCAACTTTTCACCACGCGCAAGACCTGGCTGAGCCGCCCGCTGGGGATCATCTATCGCCTGCCTGTGACCACGCGAAACGGGTGGGAGCGAGCCGAGTATCCTCTCGGCAGCAACCGGTCCGGCATCCTCACCGACATCAGCATGCTCGCACTTCATTCGCATCCGGGACGTTCGTCCGCAACGCTGCGCGGGAAGTCGCTGCGCGAGGTCTTCCTGTGCCAGAAGGTGCCCGACCCGCCGGGTAACGTCGATTTCACGGCGGTGCAGAACGCGACGAGTACGCCCGGTTCCACGGCGCGCATCCGCCTGGCCGCACACAACGAAAGCCCGGCCTGTGCCGGTTGCCACAAGCTGACCGATCCCATCGGATTCACGCTCGAGAGCTTCGACGGAGCTGGCTCGTTCCGCTCCAAGGAGAATGGCGCGGTGCTGGATCTCAGCGGCTCGCTCGACGGTACGGATTTCGAGGGAGCCGTCGGCCTCGGCAAGGCCATGCACGACAACCCCGGCGTGCCGGCCTGCTTCAGTGAAAAGCTCTACCGCTCGGCCGTCGGACGCGAAGTGACGGACGAAGAGGGGCCGTTCATCGATTACCTGACCGCCGCCTTCGGCGAACAGGGCTACCGGGTGCCGCAGCTGATGCGCACCATCGCGCTCAGCAAAGCATTCTACGCGGCGTCTTCGCCATCCTTGAAGAAGCTGCCGGAGAGGACCGTCTCCACACCGGGAAAGGGAGCTCGCTCATGACAAAGCTCAGTCGCAGAAGCATTCTCCGCGGCGCCGTCAATGGCGCTGCGGTGGGCGTCGCCCTGCCGTTCCTCGATATCTTCCTCGACGTGAACGGCGAGGCGCTTGCAGCCACCGGCGCGCGCCTGCCGGTGCGGTTCGGCACCTGGATCTGGGGCTGCGGCTTCATCCCCGAACGGTGGATCCCGACGACCGAAGGCACCGACTACGCGATGCCGGCGGATCTCGAGCCGCTGGCTGCCTACCGTAAGCAGATGGCGCTGTTCTCCGGGTTCGACGTCAAGCTCGACGGGGTGGCGAACAAGCCGCACGTCACCGGAAACTTCGGGCTCCGCACCGGCATCCCGGTGCCGAGCGAAACGGCGGCCGCGCCCACCTTCGACGTGCTGATCGGCGACACGATCGGGCAGGGCACCAGGTTCCGCTCGATCGAACTCAGCGCATCGGGAATCGAGCGGTCCTACTCATTCCGCGGCGCGGGCTCGCCGAACCCCAGCGAAACCTCAGCGCTGAATCTCTACCAGCGCATCTTCGGTGAGGGCTTCCAGGATCCGAACGCCGGAAGCTTCACCCCCGATCCGCGCACCATGGTTCGCCAGAGCGTGTTGTCGGCGGTCAAGGAAGATCGGCAGAAGGTGATGAAGAGCCTCGGAGCTGCGGACCGGCAGCGACTGGACGAATACTTCACCTCGGTGCGCCAGCTCGAGCAGCAGCTCGAGCTGCAGCTTCAGGCGCCGGCGAAAGTCGAGAACTTCACCAAGCCCTCGGCGCCGCCCAAGACCGTGGTCGATGCCAATATCGACAACGTCATGGCCAACCACAAGATCATGGCCGGTCTGCTCGCCCAGGCGCTCGCCTGCAACCAGACCCGCGTGTTCAACATGCTGTTCTCCGACACCGCCTCGAACCTGCGCCGCTCGGCGTCGTCCGACACGCATCATACGCTGACCCACGAGGAGCCGAACAATCCCAAGCTCGGCTATCAGGAACAGCATGCCTGGTTCGCCGCCAAGAGCATGGTCGCCTGCCGGGAATTCGTCGACGCGATCGCCGGGATCAAGGAGGGCGCCGGCACTCTGCTCGACAACACGCTGATCTTTGCGCATTCGGACTGTTCGATCGCGAAGAGCCACGCGGTCGAAGGCATTCCCATGATGGTCATCGGAAGCGGCGGAGGGCGCGTCCGTACCGGGTACCACAAGGCGGGCCGAGCCGATCCGGCATCCCGCATCGGGTTAAGTCTGCAGCAAGCGATGGGCGTGCAGACAGAACGCTGGGGCGTCAAGTCGATGGACACCAACCGCACGGTCACCGAACTGGTCGCTTGACCGTGTCCGCCAGACCGTTTCTTTGTGGCTTAGAGTAGGAGCCTTGATGATTGAAACGCGCCGCCGCTTCCTGGGGGCTCTCGGCCTTGCCCCGGTAGCGATCTTGCTCAGCCCGCGCGACACGTTCGCCCAGGCGGCCGCTTGCTATTCGCCCGAGGCTTTGACTCGATCCGAAAAGAGCATGCGTCGGGCGGTGGGCTTCGTCGATCCGGCTCCCAACGCGGCCAAGCGCTGCGGCACCTGCGCGTTCTTCACGGACGTGCGCGGCGCTTGCGGCAAATGCCAGATTCTCAGCGGCGGTTCGGTGGCCGCATCGGCCTTCTGCACGTCCTACGCCGCAAAGACAGGGTGATCCTCGCATGAATTTCGACATCGATGAAAACCATGCCCGCTGGTCCACTCGGCGGGCGATGGCTCGATCCCTCAAGATCGTTCTCGCGGCGGCGCTGCCATTGGTCCCGCTGTCGGCCGTCCGCGGCCAGGCCGAGGATCCGGTGCTCGCCCGGCAGCTGGTCATGCAGGCGCTCGAAGACGACGCGGACGCGCTCGGCGATATCGCTGCCGGGATCGCGCCGCCGGCCAAAATGGCCGAGCACGCGCGCAACCTCGCGCAGCATGCCAAGGAATCGTACGAGAGCTTCAAGCCGTCGGCGCCCGGCGGCAGCGCCAAGCCGGAGGTCTGGTCCAAC
>DASPMH010000585.1:0-7573 GCA_035627175.1 Terriglobales bacterium
TCATCGAAGACCGCGGGCTCGTCGGCGAACGATGGTGGCTCATCGAACGGAGGCGGCTCTTCCTCCGCCTGCGGTGGCGGCAGATCCTCGCCTGCACCGAGGGTGAAGGACTCGTCCGGCTCTTCGATCACCTTTTCGTCGTCTTCGAGCTGGGGCGGAATTTTTGCCGGCGTGTCGAATGGTAACGTCAGGTTATCGTTGCTAGAAGGTTTGGCGCGTTTGGGACGGCGAGAGGGAGGATTGGCCGCGGAGGAAGGGCTCGGCGGCGGAAACATATGCCCGCAACGAGTGCATTTCAGCAGCGAGCCGGAGCTCCCGAGGCGAGCCACGGCGATTCGATAACGGGTTTCGCACTCAGGGCATTCGACGACTACAACCAATGGACACCAAGTTTGGGGCGGATTCTATGGCGAGCGAGATGAAAAGCAACTCGACACCGAACACCGGCGTCGTTCGAGAGCTGAGTGTCGTCCTGCCGGCATTCAATGAAGAAGCGAACATCGAGCAAGTGGTGCGCGATTGCACCGCCTACCTCGATGGCACCGGGCTCGATTACGAGCTGCTGGTGACCAACGACGGCAGCAAGGATCGTACGGGCGAGATCCTCGACAAGCTCGCCGCCGAGCTGCCACGCCTGCGGCCGCTGCATCATCCGCAAAACAAGGGCTACGGCGCGGCGTTGCGCACCGGATTCGATGCGGCGCGCAAGAAGTTCGTGTTCTACATGGACGGCGACGGCCAGTTCGATATCCGTGAGCTCGATCTGATCCTGCCGCTGGCGACCGACGAGGACCACATCGTCACCGGCTATCGCATGGAGCGGCGCGACCCGTTCCTGCGCCGGCTCAACGCCAAGCTCTTCGGCGGCTTTCTGGTCAAGGTGATGCTCGGCGTCTACGTCAAGGATCTCAATTGCGCCTTCAAGCTGATCCCCAAGAAGGTCCTCGACGCGATCACCCTCGAATCGACCGGTGCGCTGATCAACGCCGAGCTCTACGGACGCTCGATTCGCCGCGGCTTTCGCATCAAGGAAACCGGCGTCCACCACTACGCCCGCACCGCCGGGGTCCAAACCGGCGCTCATCTGTCAGTGATCGTGCGCGCCTTCGTCGAGCTGTTCCGCTTGCGCCAACGCATCACCGCCAGCGAATAATCGCCGTAACGCGCCCGGGGTCGCTGTAGCGCGCGCTCTCCGAGCGCGCCCAAGCCGGGTCGCGATCATCCGGTGCGCTCGGAGAGCGCACGCCACAATCGGAGTGTGTTGCTCAGGCTACGCTGAGGTGCCGAGCTGGGATCTCGTCGGTCAGGACGCTGACCGACTCCTCGATGTCGTTGCTGCGGATGCGCTGCACCCCGGCATCGACCTGACGCCGAGTCATGGTGATGCCGTACGACTCGAGCAACTGCTTGATCAGGTCGTAGCTTTCCTCGATCGACTGGGTCACCGAAACGTAACCCATCTGCGCCGCCCGCATGCGCTGCCAGTAGTCGAGCGCATTCAGCTGGAAAATCGTCCGGTCCGTCTCCTTCGGCTCGACGAGGACGATGTCGCCCTTGAAGGTCGGATCGTCTTGATACTGGCGCAACCCGTACTGCAGCCGCGAGTGGAGCAAAGTGCGGAAGACCTGGTTCAACACTGTCGCGATACCGGCGTCGGCCAGCGGACGGCCGCGGGTGCCGTCGGCGTTCGGGCGAACCCGGTTGGAGAACGGCCGGAACGGGTTGTAGCAAATGATCAGGTCCGCCTGGTGCTCGATCGCGGTATCGATGTTGGCCGTACGGCGAACCCCGCCGTCGACGTAGTCGACGCCGTTGATGCGCGCCGGCTTGTAGAACCCCGGCAGCGCGGTCGACGCCTGCACCGCTTCCGAAACTTTGATCGAGCAATCTTCGTCATGGCCGAACACCACCCGCTCGGCGGTGTCGAGATTCATCGCGGAGATGTACAGCTCCTTGCCGGTGGCGCGGTAGAGCTGGCGAAAGTCGTTGGGCAGACCGGCGTTCTGCAGATTGGAGCGCAGATAGTGCTCGATGCTGCTGTTGTCGAACAATCCCGAGGGCAGATAGTCGAGCGGCGACGGACGGCTGCGGGTATGGGTGAGAGCGTCACCGATCGGCGCAAGCAACTGGTTGACGGCAGCGACGCTCGGCGCGCGGAAGAGATCGCTCAGCGGCTCGGCCAGAGAGCGCGACAACCCGGGCAGCTGGCCCAAGAGGTCGCTGACCAGGCCCGGCATGAACAGCAAGCTGTCGAGCGCGAACTGCGCCGGGCGCACCAGGAACTCGCGAATGTTCGGATTGTAGAAGTCGACGGCACGCAGGCGACTGAATTGATCCGACTTGCCCTCAAGACTCTTGGTCATCTCTGCAGGCGTGATGCCCGCGGCGAGTGGCGCCGCCAAGACGGCGCCGGCGCTCAGACCAATGTAGCAGTCGAAGTCGGTGGTCTTACGATTGACCAGGAAGTCGTCGAGCGCCTTGAGGCCGCCCAGCTTGAAAGCACCGCCGGTGACTGCGCCGCCGGCGAGCACCAAGGAGATCTTCGGGTTACGCTTACGAACCGAAAGATCGCTCTTTTGGACGATGGTGATTCCCAAGTCAGTACCAACTGCCCGTCCGATACAGATCTTTGACGCGATAAGTCAAGGTGGTCCTAGCGTGGCGAAACGTGCCGCTATCTCTCGACTTCCTGCGGCGAGCCCCTCGTGCGTATCGAGCACTTGCCAGAAGCCGTGGTGGACGTAGCCGTAGAGCGCTTCGCCCGCCGCCAGCATCGCCGGGTACGTCGCGCGAGTGATGCTGTAGCTGCCGGGCTGCATGTAGTCGAAGATGCGCGCCTCGATGACGTGGATGCCGGCGAACATCAGCGCCCGCAGGGGATCGTGTACGCCGGCGGGCAGCTGGCGTGGCTCTTTCAGGATGCGGCGGATACGGCTCTCGTCATCGATTTCGAGCGTGCCGTAGCGCTCTGCTTGCGGATCGGGACGCAACACCAAGGTGGCTGCGCCGCGGCGCTGCAAATGAAATTCGATCACCTGGCTCAGCTCGATCTCGGCGACGGTGTCGGCGTTGAGCACGACGAATCGATCGGAGGCGAGAAAGCTCCGTGCTGCTTCTATGCCGCCGCCGGTGTCCAGGATCGGATCTTCCGGGAAGTACGTGATGCGGACGCCGTAGTCGCTGCCGTCACCGAGGGCGGCACGGATCTGCTCGCCGAGGTGATGTAGATTGATGCCGACTTCGGTGATGCCGGCGGCGCGTACCAGCGCCAGCGCATAGGCGATCATCGGCCGCCCGGCGACCTCGATCAGAGGCTTCGGCGTCGCGTCGGTCAGCGGTCGCAGCCGCGAGCCGAAGCCCGCCGCCAGGATCATCGCGCGCATCAGGCGACATCCGGAAGGTAACGCGGCAACACTTCGGCGAGGTCCGGATAACGCGGCAACAAGGCGAGGACGCGCCGCACCGTCGCCGGCATGTAGCGCATGTAGCCGGGCTTGCCTTTGACCATGGCGAGATAATGGAAGCGGCCGACTACCTTGAGCGCCTTCTGGAAGGCGCAATCGAAGTACTGCGCCTCCATCTCCTGACGATCGATATCGGCGCCGCCGCGCTCTCGCCAGCCGGCGATGTAGTAGTCGAGCAGCTCGCGTTCGAGAGCTGGCGTCACCACCTGCGGCGTGTCGCGATCGCCCAGCAGCGTGGCGAGATCGTACGGGGCCGGTGCGAGCAAGGCGTCCTGGAAGTCGATCACCCGAATTCGGTCTCCCTGCACGTAGAGATTCCAGCTGTGGTAATCGCGATGATTCAAGAACTGCGGTGCGGCGCCGAGACGAGCGGCGATGCGAGCGAATTCGCGCCGCAGCTGTGCCACATCGGCGGCTGGGATCGGTCGCCCGAGCCGCTTCTCGACGCCGTACTCGAGGAAGTGTTCGAACTCCCAGAGAAACAGGCGCTCGTCGAAGCTTTGCTGAAAGGCGATGCAGTGTTGATCGGCCGCTTTCGACCCTTCGATCTGGATCTGCAGCAGCTGGTCGATGGCGCGGCGGTACCACAGCGAGGCATCGCCATGCTGCACCGCATCCCACAAGGGCGTATCGCCGATGTCTTCGAGCAGCAGCACCCCTCGCTCGGAAGCATCGAGGTAGATCTCGGGGATGGCGACGCCGAGGCGTTCGAGGAAGCGGTGCACATTGACGTAGGGCAGCTCCCGCGGTTGTTCTTTGAACACGGCGAGCTCGTCGGACGACATGGCAATGCCGCGGTCGGCGAGCAGCATTGCGACGGCGCTAACTGGCCTCAGGTGTGCGCCCCCTTTGCCAAAGGGGGCAGCGCGAAGCGCGGGGGATTCCTGCGTATCGTCTCGGCTGAGCGACAAGCGTAGGTAGCGCCGGGTCGAGGCATCGCCCGCCAGCGGCACAACCTCGCTCACCTGCGCGCCGTCGCCGAACGCCTCCCGCACCAACCCCGCCAGCAGCTGCTCCATCGGGGGCGCCACTAGCACGGCCGCGTTCCCTTAAGGAAGCTCCGCCCCGGCCAAGCGGGGTTGGGATGAATTGCACCGGAGAGTCCGAGAACAAATCGCTGTAGCGCGCGCTCTCCGAGCGCGCGGTGGGGGGTGGGTAAGAGATTCCGCTCGGAGAGCGGGCGCTACAGCGATTGTTTCACAGACCAGGAAAGCGCCACCGACGAGCCGCGGATCGAAGGGGTTTCCCTTGACCGGAGTTTTTAGGCATTGCTCGACCCTGGAGGACCCGAAATGACGACAGATCTTTGGATGCTGGTGCTCAGCGCCGTGCTCGCGCTGTCGATGCCGGCGATCTACCTGATCGGGGAGATGCAGGTGCCCGGCGGTATGGAGTGGGGCTTGGGCAATCGCGATACCCACCTCGAGCTGCCGCCTTGGGCCGCCCGTGCCAAGCGGGCGCACTACAATCTGATCGAAAACCTCGTTCCCTTCACGATTCTCGTCCTCGCCGCCCACGTCGGCGGTCAGGCGAATTCTCTGACGGCCATCGGCGCCACCGTATTCTTCCTCTCGCGCGTCGCCTACGCCGTCATCTACACCGCCGGCATCACCCTGCTGCGCACGATCGTGTTCTTCCTCGGCACCGCCGCCCAGCTGCTGATCTTGCTGCAACTCTTCTAGTTTGCCTGAGGGCGGGTTGCCGCTCGCCACCTGCGGCTGGTACAAGCCCCGCTTTGCCGATGGACTACAAAGACACACTGAATCTCCCCAAGACCGATCTGCCGATGCGCGCCAATCTGCCCCAGCGCGAGCCGGCTACCCTGGCGCGCTGGAATGAGCTCGATCTCTACCAGCAGATGTTGCGCGGCGCCGAAGGCAAGCCACGCTACGTGCTCCATGACGGTCCGCCATATGCCAACGGACATGTCCATCTCGGCACCGCGCTCAACAAGATCATCAAGGACATCATCGTCAAATCGAAGGCGATGGCCGGCCACCAGGCGCCGTACGTTCCCGGCTGGGACTGCCACGGTATGCCGATCGAACATCAGGTCACCAAAGACCTCGGTGCCAAAGCCCGCGAGCTCGGTCAGCTCGAGATCCGCAAGCGCTGCCGCGCCTACGCCGAGAAGTTCTTCGCTATCCAACGCGAGGAGTTTCAGCGTCTCGGGGTGCTCGGCGATTGGCAGCAGCCGTACCTGACGATGTCTCCCGAGTACGAAGCCGGCATCGTCCGCGTCTTCCGCAAGCTCGTCGAAACAGGGTTCATCTACCGCGGCCTGCGCCCGGTGCACTGGTGCGCCACCTGCGTCACCGCGCTCGCCGAGGCCGAGGTCGAGTACGGCGACCACACCTCGCCTTCGATCTATGTGCGCTTTCCCTTCATCGGCTCCGCCGAGCAAGCGGCACAGCTTGCGACCAGTACCGCCGATCGCGAAGAGCTGCAAAGCAAGGCGGCGCGTCTGTTCGCGGTGATCTGGACCACCACACCTTGGACGCTGCCCGCCAACCTCGGCGTCTGCCTCAACCCGCATCTGGATTACGTCGCGGTGGTAGCGGGCGGCGACTACTACATCGTCGCGGCGCGGCTCGCCGACGCTTTCATCGAGGTACTCGGCGCCGCCAAGGAAGACCTTCGCCGCATCCCGGTCGATCTCAAGCCGCTCGACGGGGGCGACGTGTTTCGCCACCCCTTCCTCGATCGTCCGAGCCGATTGTTGTTCGAAGTGCACGTCACTGCCGAAGCGGGTACCGGCTGCGTCCATACTGCGCCAGGACACGGCTACGAGGATTTTTCGGTCGGGCAGAAGTACGGCCTGCCGGTGCTGACTCCGGTCGACGACCGCGGCCGCTTCACCGCCGAAGCCGGCAAGTACGAAGGGCGGCAGGTATTCGAAGCCAACGATGCGGTAGTCGAGCAGCTGCGCGAGAGCGGCGCCCTGATCCGCGGCGAGCGCACCAAGCACTCCTATCCCCACTGCTGGCGCTGCAAGAACCCTCTGATCTTCCGCGCCACGGAGCAGTGGTTCCTGCGGGTCGATCACGACGGGCTGCGGGAAAAAGCTATCGGTGCGATCGACGCGACCGGATGGATCCCGGCCTGGGGCCACGACCGCATCCACAACATGATGCAGACGCGGCCGGACTGGTGCCTGTCGCGCCAGCGCGCCTGGGGCGTGCCGATCCCGGCGTTCCGCTGCAACAGCTGTAACAAGGACATCTACGAGCCGGCCGTGATCGAGCACGTCGAGCGAGTTTTCGCCGAGCGCGGCTCCGACGTTTGGTACGAAGCGCCGGTCGCCGAGCTGTTGCCGGCCGGCTACCGCTGCAGCTGCGGTAGTGACGACTTCGAGCGCGATCGCAACATCCTCGACGTCTGGTTCGACTCGGGATGCTCGCACGAAGCGGTGTTGCGGCCGCGCGAGGACCTTACCTGGCCGGCAGATCTCTATGTCGAAGCGGTCGACCAGCATCGCGGTTGGTTTCAGGTCTCGCTGATCACGGCAGTGGCCGCCGAGGGGCAGGCGCCGTACAAGTCGGTGCTGACCCACGGCCTGATTCTCGACGCTGCGGCGAAGAAGATGTCGAAGTCGCTTGGCAACGTCATCGCACCGGAAGAGGTGATCAAGACCAGCGGCGCCGAGATCCTGCGGCTGCTGTTTGCCTCGGTCGATTACACCGCCGACACCTGCTTCTCGAAGAGCCTGATCACGCCGCAGCTGGAGAGCTACCGCCGCATCCGCAACACCTGCCGCTTCCTGCTCGGCAATCTGCACGACTTCGATCCGGCGCAGCATCGCGTCGCGCCGGCGCAGTTGGTCGAGCTCGATCGGTGGATTCTCGATCGGCTGGCGCAGCTGATCGACAAGACGCGGGCCGCTTACGAAAGTTTCACCTTTCATCATGTCGTGCAGCAGCTGGTGACGTTCTGTGCCGTCGACCTCAGCGCTCTCTATCTCGATATCGCCAAGGATCGCCTCTATTGCTCGGCCGCGGCCTCGCCGGCGCGTCGCTCGGCGCAGACGGCGCTGTTCGACATCGCCGACGCGATGGTGCGCCTGATGGCGCCGATCCTGAGCTTCACCGCCGACGAAGTCTGGCAGCTCC
>DASPMH010000586.1:0-5277 GCA_035627175.1 Terriglobales bacterium
GGTTGTGCCACCAGCCGAAGCGATCGAACATCCGCAACACCAGGGCGATCGTGCGCGGATGGGTGTACGCCTCGAGGCTGAGCCAGACCATACCGTCCTCGGCATTGTCGAAGCCCAGGCCCCAGCGCTCGGCATCGGCGAGGCGCAGGCCCATGCGCTGGCGATTGATCAGTCGTGGCCGATCGCAATCGCTGCCGATCGTCTCGATCGCTTTCGGCAGGCGGTAGCGCGGCGTCAGCGCCAGGCAGATCGCTCCCATGCAGTCGGCGCCGCCGTAGGCTCCGGCGCCGAACAGCAGCTTCTGCACGTCAGCGGTGGACTCGGCGCGAGCGTCGCGCTTGCTATGGTCGTAGCTGCGACCATGGGTGCAGCCGAACCGGCCGCGAAAATGATTCAGCGCGATATCGAGCAGCAGCAGATCGAGCACCATCGCCGCTCGCCGCGCCAGCTCGGCGTCGGCGCTGAATTGGATCAGGCTCGTCAGCGCCGCGATGTCCTCGTCGTAATAGACATGCGAGAGCCACTCGCTGAAGCCGGTGCGGAACCGCAGCGCCAGCCAGCGCTCGATGCGCGGACGGTGCCGCGCCATCTGCTCGCGTCCGCTGAGACCCGAGTTGGAGAAGACGCGGTTCGGATATCGCTGGCCGACGAGATACGCCGCGGATGAGAACAGAATCTGATGGTTCTCGGTCCAGGTGCACAGCGAATCGCGACCGGGTTCGTCGGGCCAGTATTTGAAGCCGAGCAACGTCTCTTCGGCGCGGTCGCGATGGACGCCGAGGTCGGGCTGATCGGGATACTGCTCGAGCCAGCGCAAGATGGCGTGGGCAACGAAGTCGGAGCAATCGCGCCGCGCGGCGACGAAGTCGAGCGCAGCCGCAAAAATGCCGGCGTGGGGCACACCGCCGGCTTCGATGCGAGCGAGCTCGTGGTACGGCGCCTTCATGAACGGCGCTGCCGGTGTCGCTGCGAGGTGCGCCAGCAAGGCGGCACGCCGCTCGGCGTAGCTGCCACCGCCGCAGCGCTCGGAGAAGATGTCGAGTCGCGGCTCGCTCGGATAGCCGGGCGGCGGGTCGCCGCTCGCGACCAAGCTGTAGTCGCCGGGAAGTGCCATGACGCGGGGAAGCTCACTCCACAGGAATGCTTAGAGGGAGGCGAGGCGCTCGAAAGAGGGGTTGCGGAGCAGCTCGTCGTAGGTGCCGATCGCCGCTACTGCGCCGTTGCTCAATAATACCAGCCGGTCGCAGTTGCGCACCGTACTCAGGCGGTGGGCGACGATCACCATCGTCTTCTGTCCTTGCAGGCCGGCGATGGTCTCGGTCAGCTCGCGCTCGGTGCGATTGTCGAGCGCCGACGTCGCTTCGTCGAACACCAGCACCGAGGGGTCGTGGTACAGCGCCCGGGCGATGGCGATGCGCTGGCGCTCGCCCCCGGAAAGGCGCACTCCCCGTTCGCCGACGAGCGTGTCGAGTCCTTGCGGCAAGCTCGCCACCCTTGCCTCGAGCTGCGCCATGCGCACCACCTGGCAGACCCGTTCCTTGTCGATCTCGTCGTCTTCGATAGCGAAGGCGATGTTGGCGTAGATGCTGGCGTCGAGCAGATAGACCTGCTGAGGAACGTAGCCCACCTGCCGCTGCCACGCGCGGATCTGCTGGTGGATGTCTTTGCCGTCGACTCGCACGGTACCCGCGCTAGGCGGCAACAAGCCGAGCACGACATCGATCAGAGTGCTCTTGCCCGCTCCGGTGCTGCCCACCACTCCGATCGACTCGCCGCACCGGATCACCACATCGACACTGCGCAGCGCCGGCCGGGATTCGTTCTCATAGTGGAAGGAAACGCCCTCGAGCCGAATCTCGGCTTTGAATGCCGGCAGCGATCCGATCTCCGCCGCCGGCACCTGCGGCGGCGCCGTGACATAGTCGCGATACAGCGCCGAGACCGAGGTGTGCGCCAGCTGGATGCGGCTGAGATGGTGCAGGATCAGGTGAAACGACGGCAGCAAGCGCAGCGCGGAATAGCCGAAGATGCCGAGCGTCGGCGCCAGCAGCCATTGCGATGTGCCAGTGAAGTAAGCGACCAGGACCACCGCCGCGATGCCGCAGACGAAGATCGTCTCGACCGCCAAGCGCGGCAGCCATTGAAACGTTCCCCAGGCGACTTCGACTTGTGCCTGCTGCTCCAGCACCTGGCGCTGCCGCGCCAGAAAATACTCGGCCCGGCCGAGCAAGCGTACTTCCTTGGCGGCGCCGAGGGCGTGCTGGGCGACGCGGAGCTTGTCGGCGGACAGCCCATGCAAGCGTGCGCCCCAGCGCGAGGTCAGCCGCTGGCCGGACCACAGCAGCGTCACGGCGAGCAACACCACGATCGCAGCTACCACCAGTGAGCTGATCGGCGTGACCCACAGCAACACCGCGACCACAGCCCCGGCGAGCAGCACTTCGTTGAGCGCAATCGCAAACGAGTGCAGGGCGATGCCGCATACGGCGAAACACGATTCGTGGACATTGCGCATCAGCTCGGCGGAGCTGTGGCGCAGGTGAAAGGAGTAGGGCGCGTGGAGATAGATCGCCAAGGTGCGATTCGATAAGTCCGCGAGCGCGCCGTATACCCAGCGCTCCCGCAAGTAGACCTCGGCGAGGCGCAGCGCGCCCTTGAGCACGAAGAGCACCGCGACGGCGGCGGCGACCAGCGCGGTCGTTGCCGCGGCATCGGGTGAACCGAGCCATGGACGCAACCACGCCAAGGGCTCGATCGTGTCGGCCGCAGCGGGATCGGTGATCAGGCGAACGAGCACAAACACCGCCGCCGCTGCCGTCATCTCCAACAGCGCGGTCACCGCCGCCACCGGCACCAGCCCAAACCAGCGCCGCCGCCATTCGGCCCCGATCAGCTCCAAAGCACGAGCAACGGTGACGAACATCGCCTCTCCCTACCAGCACCGCGCAGCTCTCGCGAAGGGCTTCGAGGAGGGGGGATGCTGGCGAGTTGGCTCGCGCGGGTAAAGCCGTTAGGTTGCCGCGCTGCCGATGAGTTGGATCCGTTCACCCTTGTGGTTCGTGCTGGCGCTGCTGATCGGCGCCGTGGTCGCGTATCCCCATGCGCGGCGGTTGGTACTGCAGCTCGAGGAGACCGACGCCGTGCGCGGGCTGCGGCTCGCTGCTGATGCCGGCTGCTTCAGCTGTCACGGCCCTGGTGGCGGTGGCGGGGTCAAGAACCCCGGCAGCCCCGACGGCGAAGTGCCCGGCTTTACCGAAGGCACCCCGATGATGTGGGTCAATAGCGACGACGAGGTGCGCGAGTACATTTTCGATGGCTTGCCGGCGCGCAAAGCGAAGGACGCCGCCTATCAGGAAAAGACCAAGGGGCAGTTGCTGTTCATGCCCGCCTATCGCGGCTTCCTCTCCGACAACGATGTCGATGCTTTGGTCGCCTACATCAAAGCCGCGTCCGGCCTGATCGTGCCGAAGGAGGATCCCGAGCTCGCCGGTTACGATCTCGCCTTCGAGCTCGGCTGCTTCGACTGCCACGGTCCGATGGGCGCCGGCGGAGTCGGCAATCCCGGTTCGCTCAAGGGCTACATCCCCGGCTGGCAGGGTGCCGACTTCCACGATCTGGTGCGCAGCGACGACGAGCTGCGCGAGTGGATCGCCGAGGGCAAGATCCAGCGTCTCGAGCAGAGCTCGGTGGCAAGCTACTTCACCGGACGGCAGCGCATCCAGATGCCACCGTACAAGGATCGTCTCGACGACAAACAGATGCAGGCGCTGATGGCCTATATTCGCTGGATCAACACCGGCGAGTGGCGGCAGCGCAGTCTCAAGCTGCACTGATCCGGCGCCGCGACCGATTCAGCTGTCGGCGAGTCGAGCCAGTATCGCTGCGAGCTCCGCAGCTGTCCGAAACAGCTCGCCGTTTTCGCCGGGCCGCAGCACTTCTCTGAGACAGTCGCCGTAGTCGAGCGCCAGCACCGGCAGCCCGGCACCGAGCATGTCCTGGATCTTCATCGGCAGATCGACCCCCGACGCGCTGCGATGCAAGCTGATGCCAGCGTCGGCCGCCGCCAGCAGGCGGCGGTAGTCGTCCCATGCGAGCCACATCGTCCGCAGGCGAATCTGCTTTAGCGCGGTCGCAGCGAGGCGCTGCTCGAAGGCAGCGCGGCGTGGGCCGTCACCGGTGATGACGATCGTAAGCGCGCGCCGCGGCAGGGTGGCGGCAAAGCGCCGATCGAGCTGCTGCGCCGCATCGAGTAGCAGGTCCAGGTCTTCGTCGAACGTCCAGCTGGTCGAGGTGATCGCGACGAAGCTCGGCTCCGCCGGCGGCAAGGCCAACAGGTCACGCCGCACCTGCAGGCGCTCCTCGTGCGGCAGAGGCATCAATCCCGGACCCGGCCGGTCGTGCATCACTTCGGCCGCGATGCCAGCCAGCCGCTGCAGCTCTGCTGCCATGGCCATCGAGACGCAGAGATGGCGATCGGCGAGTCTGCCGAGGGTGAGCTCGAGCCGTTGCAGCGCGGCTACCGGCCACGGCTGCCGGCCCGCCGCGCCGAGCTTCTGCGCCAGTACGGCATGGCTGAAGTTGTGCCAGTCGATGACCAGCTGCGCGCCGCGCCGGCGCGCGGCGAGCCAGGCGATCGCTAGCGTCGGCAGCGCCGGCGGCGTCTGCACCAAAATCGTCTGTGGTGCTGCGATGCGGCCGAGCACCCTCCACAGCTGAGCCGTTTGCTGCAAAAGTTGGCTGACACCGCCCACGATCGTCGCCCAGCGACTGCGATGCAGTTGCTCCGTCGGCGCGACGAGCAAATGAATGCGAATGTTGGGGTTGTCACCGATCTCCGCTATCGGTGCCGTGCCGGCGATTCCGATCAGGTCGATCTCGGATCCTGCCTCCGCCAATCTGACGGCGTGGTACTGCATGCGGGGGCTGCGACCGAGGTCGCCGAGCACCACCACCGCAACCCGCCGACCCCAATGCTGCATCGCAGCGCCTCTACCGGAATCGTCCCCTTTGCCAAAGGGGGCAGCGCCGCAGGCGCGGGGGTTTTCTGCGAGTCTTGGGTACAGCGCGGCGCGCAGCGTGCCTGCCGCGCTCTACCGAGCGCAGCTACACGGTGGCCCCAGGTGTGCGCTCCCTTTGCCAAAGGGGGCAGCGCCGCAGGCCGCGGGGGATTTCTGCGAGTCTTGGTAAAGCGCGGCGCGCAGCGTGCCTGCCGCGCTCTGCCGAGCGCAGCTACACGGTGGCCCCAGGTGTGCGCTCCCTTTGCCAAAGGGGGCAGTG
>DASPMH010000587.1:0-2187 GCA_035627175.1 Terriglobales bacterium
CACCGAGCCGTCGAAATCAGGGCCGGGGTTGCTGGTCCCCCAGTACAGCAAGTCGAGCTGCGGATCGTAGGTGCCGGTGATCCAGGTGCTCCCTCCGCCACGCGCCCAAGCGTCCCCTTCCGCCGGCCACGTCTCGGACCCAGGCTCTCCTGGTTTGGGCACCGTATACCGCCGCCAGACGGCGCGACCGGTCTCCATATCAAACGCATCGAGGTGGCCACGAACGCCATACTCGGCGCCGGAGCTACCGGCGATAACGAGATCCTTGACGACCAACGGGGCCGCGGTCGCGCTCTCGCCGGCGCGAACATCAGCGAACGGCTGCTGCCAGACCGCCTTGCCGTTGGTCGCGTCTAGTGCGACCAGATAGCCGTTGGCGGTTGCGAGGAAGACTTTTCCGCGCCCGACCGCGACGCCTCGATTGACGTTGCCGCAACACAGCGGCACGTCGAGCGGAACGGCATGATGATAACGCCAGAATACCTCCCCGGTGCGGGCGTCGAGCGCCCACACGTGACCATCCCAGCCCGAAACGTACATCACGCCGTCGACCACAATCGGGGTCGCTTCGAAGGCGTAGGTTGCCGGCGTTGCGATCAAGCCGATCACGCCGGCTTGGAAGACCCACGCCGGACGCAGCGAGGACACATTACTTGCGTTGATTTGGTCCAGCTCGCTGTAGCGCTGGCCGTCGTAGGCACCGTAGTAGGTAAGCCAGTTGTGCGGTTCCGTGCGCGCCGCCACCAGCCGCTCGGAGCTGACTGCGCGCGCGACATCGGGTGCGACGCGGCGCTGGCGGGCGTCCCATTCGGAGAACGGCCGCGACTGCTGAGTGAGCTCGTATTGCTTCGGCCGATGCCCACAGCTCGCCGCCGCGCAGGACATGCAAAGTAGGACACAAAGATGCCAAGCGCCGCGGGTCATCGCGGTTGCTCTTGCTCAGGCCGGTCCAGCTTCGCTGCGGCCGGCGGGTCGCCTTTGACGATGATCAGTCCGAGCATGCCCCGTCCGGCATGGTTCGAGACCGGACAGCCGAACCAGTAAAGACCAGGCGCATCGAGCTTCACCGTCGCCCGCCCACGGGTATGGGGCGGGAGATCGAGGAGATGGCGCTCTCCAACGTTCGGCAGAAAAGCCATGTGGTGTGCCTGATCCTCATTGGAAACGTCGAGCTGCAACTCGCCGCTGGTAGGCATCACGATGATCGCAGGACGCCAGATGTATTGATTCTCCGGGACCGCGATGGCCGCACGCATCGTACCGTCTGGAGCGAGGGAGGCGCGGGTCAAGCCGCCGTGGGCGAACAGGCGCGCCACGATCGCCTCATTCGGACGATCGACATTCGGAAGCTCATTGACCAGCTCGACCATTTCAGGGGTGAGTTGCTTGAGCGCGCTCGGTCGCAGCAACCGCACGTAGGCACAACCGTCGAACAGAAGAGCGCATGCGATGCTTGCGATCGATAGGTATCGCTTCATGGTCACTGCAGACCGTAGATCAGGGGAGTTAGGGCGGGAAGCCAGGTGCGACGACTATTCAAGCGGCCTTGTGTCCCACCGGCCGAAGTGGCCGAGTGGCTTGGGGTCGACATCCGGCCTGCCCCGGAGGTCGCTTTGATGCTAAGGCGGTTCGACTTCACGCGGAGGTTTCCATGGCTGAGCATTCGCAAGCGAGCGGACCGGATCTGACGCTGGGCGTCGCCGTCTCCGATTTGGCCGATGGCTCGATGCTGCAAGGACGCGTTGGCGAAGAGGCCGTCCTGGTCGCCCACCGCAACGGCGAGTACTTCGCCATCGGCGCCACCTGTACCCACTACGGCGGCCCGCTCGCCGAAGGACTGATAGTCGGCGAGACCGTACGGTGCCCTTGGCACCACGCCTGTTTCGACTTGCGCACCGGCGAGACGCTTCGCCCGCCCGCCCTCAACCCGGTGCCGTGCTGGCGGGTCGAGCTGCGCGACGGCCGGCTCTTCGTGCGCGACAAGGCGCCAGCCGCGCCACGACCCGCGTCGGCCGAGGGGACGCAGCCGACTGCCGTGGTGATCGTCGGCGGCGGCGCCGCCGGACACGCCGCCGCCGAAACCTTGCGCAACGAGGGCTACGCCGGCCGGCTGACCATTCTCAGCGCCGACGAGTCGGAGCCCTACGACCGGCCGAATCTCTCGAAGGACTATCTCGCCGGCAATGC
>DASPMH010000588.1:0-2092 GCA_035627175.1 Terriglobales bacterium
GCACCTGCTGGAACATGGTGATGCCGCGTTTGACGTCGAGCAGGGCCACGTCCTGCGGCGTGGTGACGATCACTCCGCCGGCGAGCGGCAGCTGCTGAGTGATGGTCAGTTGGGCGTCGCCGGTACCCGGCGGCAGGTCGAGGACGAGGTAATCGAGCTCGCCCCATTCGACCTCGCGCATGAATTGCGTCAGCAGCTTGTTGATCATCGGCCCGCGCCAGATCACCGGCGTGCCGGGATCGACGAACGAGCCGAACGACATCACTCGCAAACCGAAACGCTCGAGCGGAATCAGTCGCTTGTCTTCGCGAGCTTCGGGCCGATCGCGCAAGCCGAGCATCCAGGCGACGCTCGGTCCGTAGACGTCGCAGTCCATCAAGCCGACGCGGTGGCCGAGAGCGACGAGGGCCAAAGCGAGATTAGTCGCCACCGTCGACTTGCCGACGCCGCCTTTGCCGCTGGCGACGGCGACGACGTGGCGGATACCGGGTATGCCGGTCGGCCCACCCGCACCGGTGCGCCGTTGTGCCTGCGCCGGCGCTTCGACCTGCACCTCGACGCGGCCGACAGCGGGCATATCGGCTACCGTGGCTTGCACGGCGGTGCGGATCTGTTCGACGACGTCGGGGTTGCCGGTGGTCGGCGCCAGGATCACCGTCACTCCCATCGAGCCGACTTCGATGTCCTTGATCATGCCGAACGAGACGATGTCGCGGCTCAGACCGGGGTACTTTACCTTCTTCAGCTCGTTGAGGATTTCTTGTGGGCTCGGCATGGCGGTTACCTATCCCCTGAGCGGCGCCGATGCGAGCAGCGCCTACTGGGCAGTATGGACGATGGTCGCTCCGGAACCGCCTTCGTTGCGCTCGGCCGGCCGGTGCGAGGCGCAGTAGGGCGAGGTGGACAGGTATTCGGTGACGGCCCGCCGTAAGGCGCCGCTGCCCATGCCGTGAATGATGCGCACCTGCGGCACTCCTTCCTGCACGGCGCGATCAAGGAAAGCCTCGAGGCGCTCGAGCGCCTCCTTCACCCGCAGCCCGAGCAGCGAGATCTCCTGCGGCCCGCCTTCCGGTCGTTCTGCCAAGCGCACCGAGACGTTCTTCGGCGTAGCCGCCTCCGCCGCGCTGAGCCGGCGCAAGGGCCCGCGCGGGACCTCGAAGCGCATCGAGCCGCGCTGGATCCAAGCGCGCTCGCCCTGCACCGAGACCAGCTGGCCGCGGATGTCGCTGCCGACCACCTCGACCTGGTCGCCGACGGCGGCAGGGACGGCGTCGGCGACGACCGGTGCCGGATCCTCGAGCTCGCGGGCCTTGCCGGTGAGCGTCGCCTCCTGCTCGCGCATCACTTTGGTGAAGGCGCGCCGGTCCGCTTCGCCGCGCTCGACGGCGGCGAGCAGCTCGCGACCTTGCTCGCGCACCTGGCGCAGGTAGGCGCGGGCGCGATCGAGCTCGTCGCTCCAGCGCTGCTTGCGCTTTTCGCGCAGCTCGGCGAGCAAGCGCTCGGCTTCTTCGCGGTCGAGCCGCGCCTGCGCCAGCAGCTCTTCGGTTTGGCGAGCCTTCTCTTCGTAGCGTCGCCGCGCCGCTTCGAGCTCCGCCATCGCCGTCTCGAGCTGCCGAGCTTGCTCGCCCCGTGCCGCCTCGGCCGCTTGCAGCAAAGCGTGCGGCAAGCCCATTCGCCGCGCGATCGGCAGCGCCAGGCTCTCACCGGCAGTGTGGTAAACCAGGCGATAGCGCGCCTCCATGGTCGCCGGTTCGAAGTCGACCGCGGCGCAGATCGCCGACTCATGGCTCAGCGCGAACAACTTCAGCGCGGTGTAGTGGGTCGTCGCGGCGATCCGGGCTCCGGCCGACTCGAGGTAGCGGATCACGCCGACACCGAGCGCTGCGCCTTCCTCCGGCTCGGTGCCGACGCCCGGCTCGTCGAGCAACACCAGTGCACCATCGACTCCTTGCTCGATGATCGCGGCGATGTTGGCGAGGTGGGATGAGAACGTCGACAGGCTGCGTTCGATGCTCTGATCGTCGCCGATATCGGCATAGATGGCGGCGAAGCACGGCAAGCGGCTGCCTTCCGCGGCCGGAATCGGGATGCC
>DASPMH010000589.1:0-2051 GCA_035627175.1 Terriglobales bacterium
CGGATTCATCTCGGCGATATCATCCTCGCGGTCGATGACACCGAGATCAAAACCTCGAACGATCTCTTCCTCGCCCTCGAGCGCCGCAAGGTCGGCGACCGCGTCGAGATCACCATCCGCCGCGACGGCCGCAAGGAAAAGCTGAAGGTCCGCCTCGGCGCGTCGGGATGATCCTTCGAAGGAGGGGTGCCTCTCGATGTACCAGGCAGCGGTCTTCTCGACATCTTGACATCAAATGCTGCTGACATCACGATGCCTGGATGCGCACGACGCTGACTCTCGATGATGACGTGGCCGCCAGGCTCAAAGACTGGGCGCGACGCAAGAAGGTGCCGTTCAAGGAAGCGGTCAACGCCATCCTTCGCCGTGGATTCGCAGCGCCGGAGGTCGGCTCGAAGGGCGCTCGCCGGTTCAAGGTCGAAGTGTTCGATCGCCCGTTTCGCCCCGGAGTCGACCCGCTGCGGCTCAATCAGCTGTCGGATGAGCTCGAAGTTGAACAGTCGATCGCGCCTCGGCCGCGATGATCCTTCCGGACATCAACCTACTGCTCTACGCTCATAACGCCGCGGCGCCCCTGCACGTGCCGGCGCGCGCCTGGTGGGAGGATCTGCTCAGCCGTGAGCAACCGGTGGGGGTGCCGTGGGCCGTGACCTTTGGCTTCTTGCGGCTGGCGACGCACCCGGCGGTTTTGACCCTGCCGCTGGAGCCAGACGCGGCCCTCGCTCGTGTCGAGGCGTGGTTCCGGCAGCCGAGCGTCGAGCCGCTCGACCCCGGTCCGCGCCATCTCGCGATCTTGCGAACTTTGTTCACCGCCACCGGAGTCGGTGGGCGGTTGACGACCGATACCCACTTGGCGGCTCTGGCGATCGAGTACCAGTGCGAGTTGCACTCGAACGACAGCGACTTCGAGCGCTTCCCGGGCCTACGGTGGCGCAATCCGTTGCGCAAGGCGTGACGCGAAAGGAGTCCCACGGTCGCCCTTAGATGGCGTAGGGCAGTTGCTTCGCGGCGGCACATGCGATTGGCTGCCGCGATTTTTCCGGGTGGAGGCGGACCGTGAGTGAAATAGCCGATCGACATGTCCTCGTTACCGGCGGAGCCAGCGGCATCGGCCGCTCGATGGCGCGTAAGCTTGCGGCGCAGGGGGCGCGGGTATCGATCTGGGACATCAACCCGACCAATCTCGAGAGCACCGTCGCCGAGCTCAACCAGCATGGCGGCGTTGGCGCTCGCGGTTTCCTCTGCGACGTCTCGCAGCGCGGCGAGGTCTACCGGGTCGCGGCCGAGACCATCGCGGCGCGCGGACCGGTCGACATCCTGATCAACAATGCCGGCATCGTCAGCGGTAAGAGCTTGCTCGACCTCACCGACGAGAAGATCGAGAAGACGTTCGACATCAACACCCTGAGCTTGTTCTGGGTGACCAAGGCGATCTTGCCCGAGATGTTGCGGCAGAACCGTGGCCACATCGTCACCATCGCCTCCGCTTCGGCGTTGATCGGCGTCGCCAAGCTGAGCGATTATGCCGCGAGCAAATGGGCAGCGATGGGATTCGACGAGTCGCTGCGCGCCGAGCTGCGGCGCAGCGCGCCGGCGCTGGTGACCACCGTGGTGTGTCCCTTCTACATCGACACCGGCATGTTCCGCGGGGTCAAGTCGCGCTTCCCCTGGTTGCTGCCGATCTTGAAAGAGGAGGAAGTCGCCGATCGCGTCGTCGACGCGATTCGCCGCAATCGTCGCCGGCTGATGCTACCGGCGATCGTCGGCATCATTCCCTTGCTGCGTACCCTGCCGGTGGCGGCGTTCGATTGGGTCGCCGGCTTTCTCGGCGTCAACGCTTCGATGGATGAGTTCAAAGGCAGACGTCTGGAGTAAAAGTCAAAGCGGCTCTCACGCTCCCGTCGGAAGGACACGTGCTCCCTCGATGCTCAGGTCCCGGTCCGTTCCCCAAACCGTGTGCACCCGCAGGCGGTTGAGGAACACCAGGCTGGAGGCGTCGACATAGGTGAGCTTGTGACCGCGCAAGCGCTCGAGCTTGGTGACGACGGCGA
>DASPMH010000590.1:0-6576 GCA_035627175.1 Terriglobales bacterium
CGTCCGCCGCGTCCCACGCGGCGAGGATCGCCGGATCGCGCTTCAGGGCTCCCGGTGCGATGCTTTGAACGTCACGCCGTCGTTCCTCTTCTGGTCCGCGGCAGTGAACTCCGCTTGCCAGCACGACGCGTCGGTGGTCACGATCTGCACCGTGACGGGATAGGTCAGCCCGCCCTCCGATCGAATCGACGGGACCGTGATTCCCGTCGCCTTCACTTGCATCTGGCCTTTTCCCGCCGTGTCAGCCCGACCCTTGAGCAGCTTGACGCCATCATTCACGGGCGGCTTCGCACCGTCCTTGTACGAGACGGAAATCGGCCCTTTCGTGGTCCAGCACGATTTCGTTCCGCACAGCGTCAGGCCCGCTGGTACCTCCAGCCCCACCACGGCCCCCGCCTGATCGTAAACGCAGATCCGGTAATCGGTCGTGGTGAACGGGTTGCCGAAGGCGTTGAAATCGAAGCTTCCGTTCTTCCACTTGAGCTCGACCTTGTTCTTGATCGGGTTGGGGTCGTTACGAATCATCAGCAAGCTCTTGCCCGGCGCGGCGTTACTGCAACTCGCCTCCAGGGCGAGCCCACCAACACAAGCGCCACCGTCACAGAAATCGGGCGTGGTGCAGATATTGTCGTCGTCGCACGGCACACTGTTGTTGGTGAACACGCAACCCGTCACGGTGTTGCAGCTATCGTCCGTGCACAGGTTTTTGTCATAGCAGCTCAACGGCGTCCCGGGCTGACATCCCATAACCGCATCGCAAGTCTCCGACCCGGTACAGACGTTGGCGTCATCACAGGCGGCGTCGCTCGGGACGTTATGACAATCGGTCACCAGATCGCAGCTATCCACCGTGCACGCCACCGCGTCGTCGCAAACCGAGACATCAGCCGTGTGCATGCAGCCTGCGATCGCATCGCAGCTATCGAGGCTGCAGGCGACACCATCATTGCAGTTCAACGGCGTCCCGGCCTGACACCCCATCACCGCATCGCAGGTCTCCGACCCGGTGCAGACGCTGCCGTCATCACAGGCGGCGTCGCTCGGGATGCTATGACAGTCGGTCTCCTGGTCGCAGCTGTCCGTCGTACACCCAACGCCATCGTCACAGACAGCGTCGTTGGTCGTGTGGGCACACGTGCCGGACGCATCGCAGGCATCGATCGTGCACAGGACGTCGTCACTGGTGCATGGGTCGCCGATTTCTGCCACGCAATCGGCCGAGCAGCAGTCGCCGCCGACCGTGTTGCCGTCTTCGCAATCCTCGCCGGGTCCGATCAGCGCGTTGCCGCAAAAGCTGAAGACTCCGACGCTCGGTGCGCCGAGCTCTGGGAACCAAAGGTTGCCGTCGGGGCCGGTGGTGAGGAAATACCGTGTGGCGCTGATCGGTGGGACGTATTCGGTGTACGTCCCATCCAGCGTCATCTTCCCTAGCTTGTTAGTTGCGATTCCCAGGAACCACAAATTACCATCCGGACCAACCGTGATGCCGACCGGGTAGGCGCTGTTCGCCGGCAGCGGATACTCGGTGAGAGCTCCGGCGGTCGTCATCTTTCCTATGCTGCGGCGTACTGGGTCGGTAAACCAAAGATTGCCGTCAGGGCCCACTATGATGAAGGCCGGTTGGCTATTGGCGGCAAGGCCAAACTCGGTGAAGACACCGGCGGTCGTCATCTTTCCGATCTTGTGACCGGTAGACTCCGTGAACCACAGGTTCCCATCGGGACCGGTCGTGATGCCGATCGGAGACGCACCAGCCGTGGGCACGGGGAACTGGGCAACGGCCCCATCGGTCGTCACCTTGAAGATCTGGTTCCCGTTCGTATCCGCAACCCACAGGTTGCCGTCCGGCCCGGTAATGATCCCTCCCGTCAAATCGTCTGACGTGGGAACAGGATACTCGGTGAAAACGCCGGCGGGGGTCAGCTTACCTACCTTGCCGAGAGCGAAGTCGGTGTACCAGATATTGCCGTCCGGCCCGGCCGCGAGGCGGAACGGAGACGAACCCTCCGTCGGGACCTGGTACGCGGAGAAGACGCCGCTCGGGGTCACCCTACCGATTTTGCCGCCGCCCGGCACCGTGAACCATAGATTGCCGTCCGGGCCGGTGATGATGTCGAAGCCGACGAGGCTGCCCCCCGGGTCGACCAGCCGTGCGAACACTTCCGCGTGCGCAGGTGTGATGCGACACAAGATCAGAAGAGCGAAGATCATCCAGACAGGCACGTAGCGATTGTTCCACATTGTAAACCCCTCCAAGCTCCCCACTCGGATTCACCAGCCCCGTCGCCATGTGATTGCGGGGCGCCCCCTCGATACGGCAAGCGTCAGGTTCCTGGCCCGACGCGCTGGAGCTGATAACACGCCGCCATCGACTCGATCGGTTAAATGGCGGCCAAGAACGGTAAAATCTCCAAGTCTGACACGACGCACCACCGCAGGAGTGCAGTGTCACCGTCGAGGGGATGAACATCTGCCATCGACGCAAGCTCCGTCACGGGACCGTGTCGACGAAGTCTGCTGGCGTGTTCGTCTGTGCCGGCGGTGCGAACGTCGCTTGCCAACACACCGGACCCGGGCTCGGATCGCGGATCAGTTGCGCGATGATCGTGCTGCCGGTGCCGAACGGTAGCGGCAAATCGAGTCCCGCGCCTTTGCCTGTCAGCGAAACCTTGGAGGTCGCACCCATACTGATGGTCAAGTCGACCAGGCCATCGGCGGACCCACTCTTGTCCTTGTAGCGAAGCTTGCGCGAACTGCTGGTCCAGCAACCCTTCTTCTGACAAACACCGCCGGGCAGCAGAACGCGCTGCATCACCGGCACGCCGTCCTCGTAGACACACAAGACATAACTCGAGGTCGTCGTCGGGTCGCCGAATTCTCCGGCGACCGCCGGCATGTTGCTCCATTTCCATTGCAGGAAGCGGTCTTCCGCCGCCGAGGGATGGCTCATCCGCAGCGATGATGCCGGCAGCGATCCGCAGGTGCTCAAAGGCAGCGGGGCGCAATACGGCTCGTCATAGTCGAACCCTCCGATGCGTCGCACGCTGCCAGCGCTGGTCACGTTCACATCCAAGTCGGTGCCGCGTCCCGCCGGCAGCACACAGGTGATCGCGGTCGGTTCCTGAGTCAGGATGCGACAATCGCGCCCGCCGATCGAGGCATAGGTGTCCGCTTGATCGAAGCCGCTTCCGGAAATGGTGATCGTCGTACCGCCCTGCGGCGGGCCGTGGGAGGGGCTGACCGCCTCCGCCGCCGCATCGTAGTCGAATGGCACGGCGTTGCTCGTCTGCAGTGCAACCCGAACCAGGACGATCCGCTGGGTGCCGTTGCCCGCGGGAAGCGTGCAAGTGATGCGTGCGTCGCTGAGCTCTTCGATCGGACAATCGTTGCCATCGACGGTCGCAGCAATGTCGGCCAACGAATTGCCGAAGTTGCTGCCGTCGATCGTCAGGAGCGCGCCGCCGGCAGCGGGGCCCGTGGTCGGCGAGATCGCGGTGATCAACGGCGCATCGTAGCGAAAGACCCCGCTGTTGCTCGCTTGGCCACCGGCGGTGACCACGACCGCTGCCGTTCCGGTGCCCGCCGGGAGCGTACAGGAGATCCGGCTGTCACTCGCAGAGGTGATCGGGCAATTGACATTCCCGACTTGCACCGAGCTCAACCCCGACGGTCCGAAATTCGATCCGAAGATCGTCAGCGTCGCTCCGCCGGCGGTAGGAGCCGAGGCCGGCGCAACGCTCTCGAGCAGCGGTGCTTGATGACTGACGGTCAGCTGCGGCGAGGCGAGGTGCGGTCCTATCTGGACTGCGACGGCTAGATTGGCTCCGACTCCGGGCGGCAGAGTACAGGTGATCTCCGCGTGCGTGTGGTGGGTGACGGCGCAATTGGTGCCGCCGACGGTGACGATCGGTTGAATCGTATTGGGTCCGAAGTTGTCACCGGTGAGGTGCAGTGTCGTGGCCGTTCCTGCCGGGGCCACGCTCGGCGACACATCAGCTAGCGTCGGCAGACTGTAGGACACGCTGGTGGTCGCCGTCTGACCGGAGATGTCGACGGTCAGCGGAAGACCGGCGCCGCTGCCGGACGGTGCCGTGCAAGTGATCGCGCCGTGCGACTGCGAGGTTACCGGGCAATCGGATGAGCCGAGCGTGACTCGCGCCTCGGTCGAGCCGAAATTCAGGCCCTGAATCGTCAGCGGCGTACCACCTGCGGTTGCAACGCTGGTGGGGATGACATTGGTGATCGCCGGTCCGCCGTAGTCGTAGCGAACCGCACCGCCGCCGATCTGTTGCCCTTGGGTCACGGTGATCGGATTGCCTCGCCCCTGGCCGTCGGGGAGCGAGCACTGGATTGTCGTGTCGGTCTGGGCCATCGGCGAGCAAAGCTTGCCACCGACAAACGGCAACGCGCCGCTCAGGCCGAAGTTGGCCCCGAAAATCGTGATCACCGCGCCACCAGCGGTCGATTGATTTTGCGGCGAAGCACCGGCGACGATCGGAATCGGATTCGAATCGTACGTGAAGGTGAGCGCTGCCGACACTCGGCCGCTGGAGCTGACGATCACCGGTGCGCTGCCGCTGCCGCGCGGAATGGCGCAGACGATGCGGCTATGACTCCAACTCAACGGCGTACAAGTCAGGCCGCCGACGGTAACGTCTCCGGAAGTGCCGAAGTTGGAACCGATCAAGGTCAGCGGATAGCCGCCGGTGGCGGCCCCGCTGGTCGGTGCGATTTCATCCAATGATGGCGACGCATAGGAGAAAGCCAGGGTGTTGCTCGATCGCCCGTCAACGCTGACCTGCACCGGAACGAACGCGCCTTGGCCGGGTGGAAGGGTGCAGGTGACACTGCCGTGCGTCTGCTGGGTGATGGGACAGACGGCCCCATCGACGCGCACAGTCACATCGGTCGCGCCGAAGTTCGCGCCGGTCAAAATCAAGTCGGTGCCGCCGGCCGTCGGTCCCGTGCTCGGAGAAATTCCGAACAGCAGCGGCGAATTGTAGGACCATCGCACCGAATTGGTGGAGGCGGTCGGTCCGACTCTCACAATCACCGCCAGGTCATGGCCGCTACCGCTCGTCGTCGTGCAGATGATTTGATTCGGCGTCTGCGATGATACCGGGCACGACCAGGGTCCGATCGTCACCGAGGCGCCCGACGTTCCGAAGTTGCTGCCGTTGATCGTCAGAGTCGTTCCGCCGAGCGTGGGTCCGCTGGCCGGAGAAATTTGCGAGACCTCCGGGCCACCGATCAACGCCTCGTAGCTGAACAGCACGGTGTTGCTGACGCCCGCCGGAGTCCTGACGATCAGCGGCAGCGCCGTTCCCTGTCCTGCAGACACGGTGCAGTGAATCAAATTGTGGGTTTTAGAGCTGACGTTGCATGGATAGTCGCCAATCGACACCGAGGGTTGCGAGCCGAAATTTCCGCCGCTGATGGTGAGCGTGACATCGCCGGCAGCGGGCGCGGTCGTGGCATTGAGGCTAGCGATGGTTGGCGACAGGTAGTCGAAATAAACGACATTGCTGGTCGCAGCGCCGCGCTGGACCGATACCGGCAGCCGCTTTCCTTCACCGGGGGGAGAGAGAAAGGTGATCCGACTGTACGTCGCCGACAAAGGCGCCAAGACCTGGCCGTCCCACTGCACGATTGCTCCGTCGAGACGTGCGCCCTGGAGCGTCACGACCGCACCGCCGGAAGTCGGAACGCTCGCCGGTGCGCTCGTCGAGATGGCCGGAATCGCGCACAGGGCGTCGTAATCGCTGCAGCAGTCGCCGTATTGCGGGCAGGCGTCGTCGCAATAGCAGCCGGAGGCGATGCGGCATCCCGACGAACCCGAGGTATTCCAGACGTAGTGCGCGCAGGCGGGTAGCTTCCCGCTCGGCACGTATTGCCCGCAATGATTGGCGCACTCGGCACCAGCGGCGGCGAGCGGAAAAAGCATCGCCAGGACCAAGGCGGCAATGGTTCTACGTATGAATGTCATCGTCCCTCCGCAAAGAAGGCGGCATACCGCCGCCCGCCGGCATGTGTAAACTCAAAACCTCGTCCGCTCGCGTCGAACCGCCGCTCCTGGCCGGGACTTTCCTCATGCCCTGTGCCTAGGCAACCGACGCCGCCTCCCCCGCGCCTGCGGCGCTGCCCGCTTTGTAAAGGGGGCGAAGGTCAAGACGGTGGGGCCGCGTGGTTGTCGAGCGGGTGGTACAGCCGGCAGGGCTGACCGCGCAGCCAATCGCACGGCGGGCGCTGCGATTGCGGTGCGAACTGCTCCGGGATGCGCGGCTGGTCGCCCGGTAGCACCGACAGCACCAGACGCGAGGCCATCTCACCGCCGCGCGCGACGTCGTGGGTCGTGGCGCCGAACGAATCCGATTCGAAGTACCACAACGCCGCGTCGCCGCCCGGGGTGTTGAGCTCGATGCGAAGACGACTGCCGGCACGAAAGGCGTGCGCGACCGAGTAGAGCGGCACCTGGAGGTTGACGAACTCGCCGCGCCGCAGCGGGGTGTAGGCGTCCTCGGTGAAGAGATGGTCGACTCTGAGATCGTGGGTGCGTTCTGCATCGAGCGTGCGGAA
>DASPMH010000591.1:0-8884 GCA_035627175.1 Terriglobales bacterium
CTCCCCGGCACCTGCGCCGGAGAGCCGACTCGCAATTGCTCGACCACGGAGCCGTGCGGTGCCGGTGACACCTGCCGTGCGCCGGCGCTGATCCGCTCCTCGCCGGCGATCTCCGATAACGGCTCGATCCTGATCGGATCCGATGACGGATTCCTCTATGTCATCGGCCGCATTCCGGCCGGTGCCGTCTCACCGGTGCCGACCGAAACGCCGGCGCCGTCGCAGACAGCCACCAGCGGCGTCGCCACGTCCACGCCGACTCTCGCTCTCTCGCCGACCGAGGGTGCGATGGAAACTCCGACGGAATTGCCGACCGCGGCTGCAACCGAAACTGCGGTGCCAATCTCATGAAGATGCGGACTCTGTTTCTCGCCGGCACCATCGCCCTAGTCGCCGGCTGCAGCGGCAGTGACGACGACGTGCGCTGCAGCTTGCGCAATCCAGCGACTCTCAATGCCGACGATCCTGGCCAGTGGCCGAAGTTCCGCCGCGATGCGCAGAACACCGGCACCATCGTGCTCGCTGCGGCCGCCTACGATTCGCTCGCCAGCAGCGATCCCAAACCGGCGCCCCTAACCTTTCCGGCCGCCGGGGACGAGCCCAAGGGCCCGTTCGTCGCCTCGCCGGTGATCAATGCGACTCAGACGCGCACCTACATCGCCTCGAGCGACGGCGTGCTCTACGGACTCGAGCTCGACAGCCTGGAGCGGGTCAGCGTCGACCCGCAAGAGACCCCCGGCGACCTCGCCGACAATGTCCCTTTCCAGATCGTCGCCAGCCCGTTGCCGATGGTCAGCTCGCCGATTGCGGCGACTCGCGATCATGATCGCGACCAGACGACGGCGGTCACCGACGCGGTGTTCGTCGGCGGCGGCGACGGCATCGTCTACGGCGTTCAGGAAGATGCGCTGCCGCAATCGCAGGTGTGGCCCCGGCCGCTCGACACCTTCATCGTCGCCTCGGCGACTCTCGGCATCGACGGCACCGTCTACACCAATACGCTCGGGTCCGGCTTTGCCGGCATCTGCCCGAACGGCGCACCGCGCTTTCTGCTGGCGACCGGCGCGTCGGAATCCTCGCCTGCGGTAGGCCGTGATGCCGACGAGGAGCTCGACGGCACACTCTATTTCGGCAGCGACGATCGTCGCGTTCACGCCGTGAGCCGTGACGGCAATCGGCTGTGGACGGCGGTGGTCTCTGCGCCGGTGCTGACCGCGCCGGTGGTCGACCTCGACGACAGCGGCACCGCTACTACCGGCATTTATGTGCTCGATGCAGCCGGTGCCTTGGTCAAGCTCGACCGATTCGGCACGCGCCTGCGCGAGTTCGACTTCGACGCCCCGGAGGTCACTGACGTCGTGGTTTCGTCGCCGGCGCTGGCACGCGATCGCATCTATGCCGCCTTCGACGATCGACTCGTGGCGATTGCTGCCGAGGAAGACGGCGGTGGCGAGGTGTTGTGGGAGCTGCCGGCCGGTGGCCGAATCCAATCCTCTCCGGCCGTGGCGCTACGCTCGGGCGACGACAGTGCGCCTGCGGTGATCGTTTTCGCCGCAGATGACGGCAACCTCTACTTCGTTCGCGATGACGGAGCGAGCGCGACCGTGCTCAATACCGTGGCCGTGCGGGAAGAGAACGCCGCGGCGACGAGCCTGCGCTCGTCGCCGGCGATTGCGGCCGACGGCACCGTGGTCATCGGCAGTGAAGACGGTCGCGTCTACGCGGTGCGCTGAGAGCTCAGCTCCGCTTCGATCGCGGCACGGGTCTGCTCGAGCAAGGTCGTCACCGCAGCAGGATCGCTCGCCTGCGGCGGCGCGATCGGCGCGGCGAAACGGATCTCGATGGCACGGTTGGGGCGCAGCCACCACCAGGAGGTTCGTCCGAGTACACCGAAGCTGCCGCAAATCGCCGTCGGCAGCGCCGGCACGCGACGGTCGACAGCGAAGTGAAAGGCGCCGCGTTTGAACGGCAGCAGCTCGCCGGTGCGCGAACGGGTGCCCTCGACGAAGAAGATCACCTGGCCGCGCACCTTGCGCGATGCCTCACGCTCGATCATCTGCACCGACTGGGCGCGATCTCTGCGATCGATGACGATCTGCCCGGACGGCCGCAGGGCCCAGCCGATCACCGGCCAGCGCAGCAGCTCGCGCTTGGCGACGAAGCGGAATGGCGGTGGGATCACCCGCACCAGAGCGAGAATGTCGAAGATGCTGGCGTGATTGGCGCAGAGCACGTGGGACGATTGCCAGTCGATCGGCACCGCCTCGCGGGTGCGGACGGTGATACCGCAGGTGGCAAGGATATAGTGGGCCCAGATGTTTTGGGCGATCCATCCGGTGACAGTGGCGTTCCATTCGACGATCGCGTCGAGGATGTCGCCGCGGCCGAAGCGCTCGCATAGCCAGCCGAACAGGTAGGTAGTACCGATCACCGCCAACAGCGGCAGGCCACAGGCCGTGGTCCAGAAAGCGCCGAAGCTGACCCGGAACACGTTGGCGAACAGAATTCGCAGCTCGCGGAGCTCCGTCACCTCCATTGCCATCAGTCCAGGCCGAGATCCGGCGAACACTCATAGCGCCAGCCGGTTTTGCTCAGCCAAAGTCGGTGGCGCGGCCCGGGCTTGTCGGCGTCTCGCTCCTCGTAGCCCGCGTCTCCTTGGTAGAGGGTGCAGGCGCCGCCTTCGACCGCACACATGCGCGGCAGGAAGAAACGCGGCGGACGCTGGCGCAGCCATGCGAGCGCCGGTTCGACCCGATCGTGGCGGGCGAGGGTCAGCAGCGTCATGTAGGTCGGCGGCGGCAGATCGATCTCGTCGCGACCTTGCGCCGCCAGGGCTTCGGCCGGCTGCATCCAGCGGTAATCGTCGATCTCGCCGCCATCTACGGTGATCTCACCCTCCCCGGCCGCAGCAGCGAAGAACCAGGCGTCGAAGCGCTTCGGCAGTCCCTCCGGCGTCACCCAGCGCGAGATCAGCACCAGCGCTTCGGGTGCCACCTCGACCGCAGCCTCCTCTTGCGCTTCCCGCATCGCCGCGTAGCGGGCGGCCTGCGCCGGATCGTCGCTCGCCGCGACGCGGTAGTCGTCGGCGTCGATCCGGCCGCCGGGAAAAACCCAGGCGCCGCCGTGGAAGGCGAGGCTGGCGTGGCGTCGCACCAACAGCACTTCGATCCGGCCGGGTCCGTCGCGCAGCAGCGTCACGGTCGCGGCGGGATGCGCTCCGGGAATGATCCGGGGGGCCTCGTCCGCTAGAGGTGGGAGGCTAGCCATCAGCGCGGCAGACCGAGCAGGCGCTGGGCGATGATGTTGAGCTGCACTTCGGAGGTGCCGCCGGAGATGGTCCACGAACGGCTGTAGAGAAACGATCGCTGCCAGCGGCCGCGATCGATCGCACGGGGGTCGCCGCTGCTCAGTTGTGCATAGGGGCCCTGTACCGCCAGTGCGGTTTCGTGGAGCTGCTGCGCCATCCGATTCCAGAATTCCTTCTTCAGGCTGGTTTCGGCGCCCGCCTCGGCGCCGCGAGCGAGGCGGGTCATGGTGTCGAGATTGTGCAGGCGCATGATCTCGACCTTGATCAAGGTGTCGATCACCTGCTGGCGCAGCGCGGGGTGGACCGCTTGACCGCCACGGCGGCGGGCGCGGAGTTGGTCGAGCAAACGGTCGATCGCGATCTTGTTGTTGACCTGCTCCTTGAAGAGGTAGTTGGTACCGCGCTCATGAGCGAGGGTGTCCATCGCCACTTGCCAACCGCGGTTGACCCCCCCGACGACGAACTCCTTGGGCACGTAGACCGCATCGAGAAAGACCTCGTTGAATTCGGCATCGCCGGTCATCTGCCGCAGTGGGCGGATCTCGATGCCTGCGCTCTTCATGTCGACCAGGAAATATGTGATGCCCTTGTGCTTGGGCGCCGCCGGGTCGGTGCGGGCGAGACAGATCGCGTAGGCGGAGAAGTCGGCGTAGCTGGTCCAGACCTTCTGCCCCGTGAGCCGGAAACCGTCGCCGTCGGCCTCGGCCTTGGTCAGCAACCCGGCGAGGTCGGAGCCGGCTGCCGGCTCGCTGAACAGCTGACACCAGATCTCCTCCGCCGAGAGGATCTTGGGAAGAAAGCGGCGGCGCTGCTCTTCGCTGCCGTGCATCATCAAGGTCGGGCCGACGTTGTTGATGCCGACCTTATTGATCAGCTCGGGTGCCTGAGCCCGGGCCATCTCTTCATTGTAGATCGCCTGCTCGATCACCCCGGCGCCGGCGCCGCCGTACTGGCGCGGCCAGGAGAGGCCGCACCAGCCGCCCTCGAACAGGCGGCGTTGCCAATGGGTGAGGAAGGCGACCTCTTCGCGGTAGGAATGAAACGGCTCGTGCTCCGCTGTGCCCCATCCCGCCGGCAGGTTGGTTTTGAGCCAGGCGCGCAGGCGCTGGCGAAACTCTTCCTGCTCTGGGGAGAAGCTCAGATCCATGCCGACGTTAGAGACCGTCACCGCCAGCGGGTCAAGGAACGTGGGGCCGCCGTCAGCGCACCACCGCGCGCGCCAATACCAGTACGTCGACTGCCGCCGCCCCGGCGCGCTTGAGTACCTTGGCGCACTCGTCGACCGTCGCTCCGGTGGTCATCACGTCGTCGACCAGGAGCACCCTCCGCCGGCGGACCTGATCGGGTCGGGCAACGACGAAGGCGTGGCGGACATTGTGACGTCTCTCGATTTCGGAGAGCTCGACCTGGGGCACCGTCGGCCGGGCTCGCACCAGCGAGAAGACATCGACGGTCGCTCGGCGCGACTGCGCCAGCGGCTTGACCAGCAGCACCGCCTGGTTGAAGCCGCGCCAACGCAAGCGCTGCAGATGCAGCGGCACCGGGATCAGCAGATCATAGTTGTCCAAGTCGAACGGACAGGCACGCTGCATCAGCCCGGCGAGCGGCGCGGCGAGATCGGCGCGGCGCTGGTACTTGTACGCGTGCAAGCACGATCGCAGCGGACTGCCCTCGTCGTGAGCATCGTACACCGCACAGGCTCGGGCGCGGCCGAAGTGAGGCCGATGCCGCAAGCAATCTCCACAGAGATGGTCGGCATCGCCGGGGGTGACGAACGGCTGACCGCAGATTGAGCACAACGGACTCTTCGGCATGGCGATCCGCGCCCTGCAGGCCGGACAGAAGCCATCCTCGGCATCGCTGCCGCAACCGAAGCAAGTCGGCGGATAGAGCAGCGACAGCAGTTGGCCGAGCCAGCCCATTGCCGATGCTAGAATCGGCGCCAGCGGTTACTCAACTTCCCTCGTGACCAGGGCAAGGCTACAGTTGCCCGCGATGCGCTGTCGCTGCTGCAACAATGCTTCCGGCTGGCTCCGCCGCCGCTGCGCCGACTGCACCAAGCTGGGTGAAGTGTTTGCTGAGGTCCGCGGCGCGCCGATGGCCGAGGTTTTCGAAGCGCTCTTCGCCACCGGCGTCGAGCGGGTGAAAATCGATTCCTTCCTCGACAGTGATCTCGATGGCACGGGTACGGTGCGCGACTCGATCGCCGCCACCGCTGCGAATCAGTTGTTGCAGGCCTTCGGCGGCACCCAAGGCAAGCAGACGGCCGCCGAGGTCGGCAAGCTGCGAGCTCGCGGCGCTTGGCTCCAGCTCGACAAGCCGCCCGAAGACGGCAGTTGCTGAGACGCACAAACTTTTGACTGGCTTTGGCTTGCGTCCTCGGATTCGCAGGCGTAGCCATCGGCCGAACATGCCCAAGGCGCTCGACGACATTTGGATATTGGATCTCAGCCGAGTGATCGCCGGCCCCTTCGGCACGACGCTGCTCGGCGACATGGGCGCCAACATCATAAAGGTGGAGCTGCCCGGCCGCGGCGACGATGGCCGCTACGGTTTTCCTACGGTCGAGGGCGTTCCGGTCGCCTTCCTGGCGCTCAACCGCAACAAAAAGGGTGTCACCCTCGACGTCCGCAAGCCCGAAGGGGCTGCCATCGTCAAGAAATTAGCGGCGAAGGTCGACATCGTCGTCGAGAATTTCGCCGCCGGGACGATGGACCGCTGGGGTCTCGGCTACGATACACTAAAGGAGGTCAATCCGCGCTTGATCTACGCTGCCCTGTCCGGGTTCGGGCAGACCGGGCCGTACTCGAACCGCACCTCCTACGACATCATTGCCCAGGCGATGGGCGGTCTGATGTCGATGACCGGCTTTGCCGACGGCCCGCCGACGCGCGGCGGTGGTTCGCTCGGCGACTTCATCGGGGGAACCTTCCTCACCATCGGCATCCTGGGAGCGCTGCACTACCGCGAGCGCAGCGGCCGGGGGCAGTTCGTCGACATCTCGAACATGGACGTCATCATGAGCATGCTCGACAACTGGCCGACGCTGTATCGCACCACGGGCAAGCTGCCGCAGCGCGGCGGCAACCGCCACCCGTTCGTCGCCCCCTACGACTGTTTCCACGCGCGCGACGGTTATCTCGTCATCGGCATCGGCAACAGCCAGTTGTTTCGCACTCTAATGACCGCCATCGGACGGGAAGAGCTCGGCCGCGATCCGCGCTACAAATCGCCCAATGCTCGGCTCGAACGGCACGCCGAGGTCAATCGGATCGTCGGCGAGTGGGTCGCCGAGCGTACCGTCGACGAGGTCATGGCGATCCTCGGTCCGGAAGGCGCCAATATCCCCTGCGCCCCGGTGATGACCGTCGACCGCCTGGTCGAGGACCCGCACGTCCGGGCACGCGAGATGGTGGTCGAGATGGATCATGCCAAGCTCGGCAAGGTGCCGGTGACCGGCATCGCTTTGAAGTTGTCGGAATCGCCTGGCACGATCGACCGACTCGGGCCGGACCTCGGCGAGCACAATGAAGAAATCTATGGTGAGATGCTCGGTCTGAGCGCGAGCGAGCTCGAGCAGTTGAAGAACGAGGGAGTGATTTGATCATGGAGTTACCGATCGTCCAAAAGTTGAAAAAAGAGCTCGGCGATCTGCAACACGAGCTGACCCACAAGGTTCCCAAAGACCTGCAAGAGGCGGCCGCGCACGGCGATCTCAGTGAAAATGCCGAGTACGATGCTGCCAAACAGCGCCAGGAGTTCCTGCGGGCGCGCATCGGCCAGATCCAGGGACGGATCCGCGAGCTCTCGCTCTACAATCTGCACTCGATTCCCGAAGGAGTCGTCGCCTACGGCAGCGAGGTGACGGTCGAGGACCTCGAGACCGGCGAATCGCAGGTCTACGAGATCGTCTTTCCGGAAGAAGTGAACGCCGCGGAAGGCCGGATCTCGCTCAGCTCGCCGATCGGCAAGGCTCTGCTCAACAAAAGCGTCGACGACGAGATCGAAGTGCAAACTCCGCGAGGCAAGCGGGCCTATCAGATCACCGCTCTCAAGACTTTTCACGAGCGCAGCGCTGACGGCACCGCCCCCTCGCCGTCCTGATCGCGCGATTTGTCGGCCGCAAGCCGACATTGTCGCCCCTCCGGCGGCGCCACCTTCTTGCGGCCGCCAGCAGCGCTGTGCTACACCCCCGACGTTAGTACGGCCGCTTTAGTGCGAGGTGGGCCTAAGTGCCCACTTTTTTTATTTTAGAAGGACAATGCAGGACAGTGTTACCGCTCAGGTTTGGCGACTCGCTGAGCCGGTGGTGGCCCACGAAGGCATGGAAATCGTCGATATCGACTATGTGCGGGAAGGACGCGGCGCAGTGCTGCGCCTGTTTCTGGATCGACCAGGGACCGGCGTCACACTCGACGACCTCGCCCGCGTCAGTCGCCAACTCGGCGATATCCTTGATGTCCACGAGGCAGTGCCGGGCCACTACACGCTCGAGTGCTCGTCGCCCGGCATCCAACGCCGGCTGCGAGTGCCGAGCCACTTCGAGCGCTACATCGGTCAGCGTATCCGGGTCCGCCTGGCAGTGCCCGAAGCCGGCCGGCGCGGCTTCGTCGGGATTCTCGAATCAGTCGATGCCGAGGGCATCGTCGTCGCAGAGGCGAATGGCGAGCAGCACAAGGTGCGCTTTTCGGACATCTCGCGAGCTAACTACGAGCCAGAGGACGCCGCGGGAGGTATGCCATGCAACCGGAGCTGAGCAGAGTCATCGAGCAGGTCAGCAAGGAGAAGGGGATCGACCGCGAGATCGTCGTCCATGCGATCGAAACCGCGATGGTTTCCGCGGCCCGCAAGATTCTTCCCCCGACCACTCGCATCGAAGCGAAGTTCAGCCCCGAGATCGGTGAGGTTGAGCTCTTCAAGATCCTGACCGTCGTCGAAGCCGTCACCGATCCCGAGACCGAGATCTCGGTCAACGACGCCCAGACCAACATGGATCCCGACGCTCAGCTCGGCGACGAGCTGCTCGAGAAGCTCGATCAATCCTACGGCCGCATCGCGGCTCAGGCTGCCAAGCAGAATCTGATTCAGCGCCTGCGCGATGCCGAACGCGAGATCATCTTCAACGAATTCAAGGGCCGCGAAGGCGACCTGACCCACTCCGGCATCGTCCAGCGCTTCGAGCGCAAGAACATCATCGTCAATCTCGGCCGCACCGATGCGATCCTGCCCGAAAAGGAGCAGATCCCGCGCGAGCGCTATCGCCAGGGCGACCGCATCCGCGCCTTCATCTTGAACGTCGAGCTGACCAGCAAAGGTCCGCAGATCGTGCTGTCGCGCACCCACCCCGGCTTCCTGATCAAGCTGTTCGAACAGGAAGTTCCCGAGATCTACGAAGGTATCGTCGAGATCCGCGCTGCGGCGCGCGAGCCCGGCGGCCGCGCCAAGATCGCGGTCACCTCTAACGATCCGGACGTCGATCCGGTCGGCGCCTGCGTCGGCATGAAAGGCACGCGGGTGCAGTCGGTGGTGCAGGAACTGCGCGGCGAGAAGATCGATATCGTCAATTGGACTCCCGAT
>DASPMH010000592.1:0-4044 GCA_035627175.1 Terriglobales bacterium
TGCCCTCGTCGAGCAAGCGTTGGCGCCAGCGCGAGGCCCATTCGTCGAACGCAGCTGGGTTCTGGAACAACTGCCGCGGGCCCTCTGCCGGCCCGCATTTCTCGCCCACGACCTCGGCGAGCCGGCGGAACGTCAGAGTGAAATCGGCACTGTTCGACTCCATGCGCTGCAGCAGATCTTCGGCCAGCGCGACGTCGCCATCGCGGGCTTGGGCCAAACCGAGCTTGCGGCGCATCCCTGCCAGATAGGCGCTGGCGAACACCGTCGGGAAAGCGCCCAACCGCTCATTGGCGCGCTCGACCGCCAGCTCCTCCTGGTCACTCAACAGCGGCAACAAGGCTCGAGCCAAACCGGCGAGGTTCCAATGACCGATCGATGGCTGGTTGGCGTACGCGTAACGTCCCATGCGATCGATCGAGCTGAAGACGGTATCGGCGCGGTAATGATCCATGAAGGCGCAGGGGCCGTAGTCGATCGTCTCTCCGGCAATCGACATGTTGTCGGTGTTCATCACTCCGTGGATGAAACCGACACATTGCCAAGCAGCGATAAGCTCGGCTTGGCGGTCGATGACGGCGCTTAGCAAAGCGGCGTGGGGCTGCTCGGCCTGGCGCACTTCAGGATAGTGGCGCTCGATGACGTAATCGGCCAGCAGACGCACCGCTTCAAAATCTCGGCGCGCGGCGAAATATTGGAAGGTGCCGATGCGTACGTGACTGCGGGCCACCCGGGCCAGAACGGCGCCGGGCAGCGGTCGCTCCCGGTAGACCTGCTCGCCCGTGGTTACCGCGGCAAGCGAGCGCGTCGTCGCAATGCCGAGCCGATGCATCGCCTCGCTGACGATGTACTCACGCAAAACCGGTCCGAGCCCGGCCCGGCCATCGCCGCCGCGCGAAAAGGGGGTGCGCCCCGAGCCCTTGAGGTGGAGATCGCGCCGGCAGCCGTCGCGGTCGATCAGCTCGCCGAGCAGGATGGCCCGGCCGTCACCGAGCTGCGGCACCCAGCCACCGAACTGGAAACCGGCATAAGCCATTGCCACCGGCTCGGCGCCTGCAGGCAGGCGATTGCCGGCGAAAATCTCAACACCGGCGGGGCTGGCGAGCTCGAGTGGATCGAGCCCGAGCTCGAGCGCCAGCGGTTGGTTCAAGCGCACCAACTGTGGTGCCGCTACCGGGGTCGGTGCGAGGCGGGCGAAGAAGCGCTCGGGCAGGCGCGCATAGCTGTTATCGAAGCGGAACAAAGGAGTTTCGTGCATGTCGCGGCAGGAGAATACGGGCACCGCCACGGCAGCGGAAGGTATGCCCCCACTTACTCGGGGCGGATGCCGAGCTTGTCGATTTTGTATTTGAGGATACGGCGAGTGGTGCCGAGAATTTCCGCGGCTCGGGTTTGGTTGTACTGCGTCTGCTCGAGAGCGCGCTGGATCAGGCGGTGCTCGAACTGGTCGACAGCATCGCTGAGTGTCGCCTCTCCGCGGAGGACTATCTCGAGACCCGGCGGGACGCTGTCGTTGCTGGATTCGGTCATGTAGCCGGGGAGATCTTCCGGGGTCAGCTCTGTACCTCGACCGAGCACCAAGGCGCGTTCGATGGTGTTTTCCAGCTCACGTACGTTACCTGGCCAAGGATAAGCGATCAGCACATCGAGCGCCGCGGCATTGAAGCGGCGCTCCGGCACGCCCAACTCGGTCGCCTTGGTACGCAAGAAATGCTGGACCAGGGCGATAATGTCGCCGCGGCGCTCGCGCAATGGCGGCACCTGGATCGCGACGACGTTGAGGCGGTAGTAGAGATCGGAGCGAAACGTCCCCTCGCGCATCCCCTGATTGAGATCGCGGCTGGTGGCGGCGATCACCCGGACATCGACGTGGATCGCTTGGCTTCCGCCGATGCGGATGAACTCGCCTTGCTCGAGCACGCGCAAGATCTTGGCCTGCGTGCTCGGTTGCATGTCGCCGATCTCGTCGAGGAAGATCGTGCCTTGGTCGGCATTCTCGAATTGGCCGACCTGCTTGGCGTAGGCGTCGGTGAAGGCGCCGCGCTCGTGGCCAAAGAGCTCGTTCTCGAGCAGGGTATCGGGAATGGCGGCACAGTTCAGTGTGATCAACGGCTTGTTGGCGCGCGGGCTGTTGTAATGGAGCGCCTTGGCGATCAACTCCTTGCCGGTGCCGCTTTCGCCGGTGATCAGCACGGTGGTCTTCAGTGGCGCGACCATCGCTACCGTGTTGAGTACCTCGCGCACCCGCTCCGAGGTGCCGATGATCTGGTCGAAACCGTAGCGCTGCCCGACCTCGGAGCGTAGCACCTCGACTTCCCGGGCGAGGGCGGTGGCTTGTACGGCGCGCTCGACCAGAATGGTCAGCTCGTCGACATCGAAGGGTTTGGTGACGTAATCGAAAGCCCCGAGCTTCATCGCCTGCACCGCGCTCTTCACGGTCTTGGTCGCGGTCAGCATGATCACCTGCGGCGGTCGCGGCAGCTGGCGCACCTTCTCGAGGATCTCCATGCCGTCCATGCCGGGCATGATCAGATCGAGCAGCATCACGTCGGCGCTCTCGTTTTCGAGAAATTGCAAGGCGTCCTCGCCATTGGTCTTGGCGATCGGCTCGTAGCGTTCCTTGAGCACCATGCGCAGCGACTCGCGCACGCCGGGTTCGTCGTCGACGATCAAAATCCTTTGCTTCTTCATGATTCCACCGCTTGCGATCCCTGCGGCAGCTCGAGAGCGACAACTACCTTGTCGTTCTCGAGGGCTGTGTGCAGGGCCCCGCCGTTGCGTTCCACTACCACGCGTGCCAGCCAAAATCCGAGTGAGCTCAGCTCGGGGCTGCTGTGTAGACTTCCGTTCGCCTGCGCCAATTGCCGCGAAATGCCATGTGCCCCCGGCTGGAATTCGAGGCGGGCTCCTCCCGGCTCGACGCGGATCCGCAAGCCCGCCCCCGGCGAGAGATCGCGCACCGCTACCCGAAGCAGATTGTCGAGCGCGTAGGCGATCTGCATCGCATCGGCGTGGACGACGCCGCCGGCGGGCTGGTAGTCGACCGCAATTTTGCGCTCGGCGAGCTCACCGCCGAGGCCGCCGAGACATTCGGACAACACCTCGTCGAGGCTGAGATCCTGCGCCGCCGGGGGATCGAAGCGAGTGAACTGGAGCAGGTTCTCGAGCACGCGATCCATCCGATCGACGGCATCGCCGGCCAAGCGCATCATCTCCTTGCGAGCGCTCTCGTCCTCGAGCAAACGCTCGAGGTGTTGTGAGGCGGTCTTGATCACCACCATCGGATTCTTGAACTCGTGCGCCAGCTCGGTGATCACCAGATCCAACCGGGGCGAGGTGTTTTCATTCTCGGTCCCCGGGGCGACAGCGGGCGGAGGGGTCGACGTTCTTTCCACCGGCCGATGCAGACCGAACGCCAGGTCGTCCGCATCGACGATGCCTGAGCCGCTGCGCAGGAGGGTGCGGGCCAGCACTGCCTCCAACTCGGCGACGTTGCCGAACCAGAGGTAGTCGCGCAGCTGCTCCATGGCGGCCGGCGTGAACTGAACCGAGCGCCGCGGTCCGAACATGCGTGCCGCGAAATGCTCGACCAAGGCGGGCAGGTCTTCGAGGCGTTCTCGCAGCGGCGGCAGCTCGATCGGGAAAACCGTCAGGTGATGGAACAAGCTGGCATCACCGGCGAAATTCTCCTGAAGCTCCGGCAGGGAACGAACGGAGGCGGCTATGATTCGCACCGCCACTGGCCCCGAGCCCGCCACGTCGAGCCCTCCGGTTTCGGCAACCTCGCGCAGGGCGAGGCGCGCTGCCGAGGGGGCCGCCGCCAACTCGCCTATATATAAGGTTACGTTGCAGCGGTCGCCGGCGAGTGCTTGGCGCAGACTGGGGCCATCGAGTTGCTCCGCCGGCAGCATCAGAAAGCGTCCGCCCTGGAAAGCGTGGATGGCGCGGGCCAGGCGTGACTTGCCGGTACCGGGCTCGCCGGTGATCAAAATAGGCATGCGGGTCTCGGCGGCGCGCAGGGCGAGCTGGGCCACCGGGCGGGGAATC
>DASPMH010000593.1:0-3033 GCA_035627175.1 Terriglobales bacterium
CGGCTGATCAACACCGACATGCGCGACGGTTTCGGTGCGATGGTCTCGGTGTCGCTGCCGTTCGCATACTTGTCGAAGTACGATGCCGGTGTCGATCAGGCCAAGGCGCGGCTGACCGCGGCGCACGCCGACCAGCGCGGATTGCAGGATCGCATCCGCCGCGAGGTCAGCCAGGCGTTGCTGCGGGTGCAGACGGCGCGGCTGCAGCGCGACCTCTTCGTCGACACCCATCTTCCCCAGAGCGAGCAGGCGCTGCGAGTGACGGAGAGCGCCTACCAGGCCGGTGTGGTCGACTTTCTCGCCCTGACCCAGGCGGCGCGGCGGATCGAGGAGATCCATGTCGAGCATCTCGACGCCGAGACCGATCTCGCCAAGGCCTACGCCGACCTCGAGCGCGCCGTAGGCGTGGTGTCGTTGCAGGAACAGCCGCGATGAGGCGCTGGCCCTTAGCGAACAATCGCGACCAGGTGTGCGCCCCCTTTCTCAAAGGGGGCAGCGCCGCAGGCGCGGGGGATTTCCAGCGGAACCGGGAGCCGAAATGCGCTTGTTGAAATCACTATCCTTCCTACTGCTGGTCGCTGCGGCATTCGCCGCCGGACTGCTGGTCTCCCAGCGCGAGCATAGCCACGAAGAGCACGCTTCCTTGGTGCCGCGCCCGTCGAGCAAGGTCCGCTACCAGTGTCCGATGCATCCCCAGGTGATCCAAGATACGCCGGGGATCTGTCCGATCTGCCACATGGATCTGCAGCGTGTCGTCGAAGGCGAAGCGGACGCTGAAGTTCCGGCGATGCCCGGCAGCGGTGCCGTACCTGAGCACGCTCCCTTCGCTCTTTCGACGGCGCGCCAGCAACTGATCGGCGTCACTCGGGGCAAGGTCGAGCGCCGCGCCTTGACTCGCGAGATCCGCGCCTTCGGTAAGGTCGCCTACGATCCGACGCTCTATCAAGCGATCACCGATTATCGCGAGGCGGTCAGAGCGCGATCGGCGGTTGCCGACTCGTCGCTTCCCGAGACGCGCGAAGGAGCGCGGTCGCTGGTGGCGTCGGCGGTGCTGCGCCTGCGCCAGCTCGGCTTGTCCGACGCCCAGATCCGCGAGCTCGCCGCCGGCGGCGCCGCTCCGACCAATTTGCTGCTGCCCGGCAAGAGCGTCTGGGTCTATGCTCAGGTTTATCCCTACGAGATGGAGCTGGTACAGGTCGGCCAGTCGATCGAGGTGACCACACCGGCCCTGCCGGGTCGCAGCTATTCCGCCAAGGTTGCGGCGATCGACCCGGCGATCGATGCGGCGACGCGCACGCTGCGGGTGCGCGCCCTGGTGCAGACTCCCGATGCGCAGCTGCGCCCGGAAACCTACGTCCACGTCACCATTCGCGTACCGCTCGGTGAGAAAGTCGCCGTGCCGGAGAATGCGGTGCTGCACACCGGCATGCATCACATTGTCTTCGTGGTTCGCGGCGACGGCTATTTCGAGCCGCGCGATGTCGGCTTGGGACGGCAGGCCGAGGGCTACTACGAGGTTCTCTCCGGTGTCGAGCCGGGCGAAGAGATCGTCACCTCGGCGAACTTCCTGATCGATTCGGAATCGCGCTTCCGGGCCGCGCTCGAGGCCTTCAGCGCCCGCGAGCAGGCGAAGTGAGCTGGCGATGATCGAACGTGTCATCGAATTCAGCGCCAATAATCGCTTCCTGGTGCTGCTGTTCGTCGGCGTCGCCACGGTCGCGGCGGTGTGGTCGGCGCGGCAGATTCCCCTCGATGCCATCCCGGATCTCTCCGACACCCAGGTGATCGTCTACTCGCGCTGGGATCGCAGCCCGGACGTGCTCGAGGACCAGGTGACCTACCCGATTGTGTCGGCGCTGCTCGGTGCGCCGCACGTCAAGGCGATCCGGGGCTTCTCCGACTTCGGCTACTCGTACGTCTACGTCATCTTTCAAGACGGCACCGATCTCTACTGGGCCCGCTCGCGGGTGCTCGAGTATCTCAGCAAGATCCTGCCGCGCCTGCCGGAGGGCGTGCAGACCGAGCTCGGGCCCGACGCCACCAGCGTCGGCTGGATCTATCAGTACGCCCTGACCGACCGCAGTGGCCGGCACGATCTCGCCGAGCTGCGCAGTCTCCAGGACTGGTACCTGCGCTATCATCTGCAGGCCGTGCCCGGCGTCGCCGAGGTCGCTGCCATCGGCGGATTCGTCAAGCAGTACCAGGTAAACATCGATCCTAACCTGTTGCTCGCCTACGACGTGCCGCTGACGGCGGCGATCGACGCGGTGCGTAAAGGCAATCAGGAGGTCGGCGGGCGAGTGCTCGAGATCGCCGGCACCGAGTACATGGTGCGCGGCCGCGGCTACATTCGCAGTCTCGAGGACATTCGCAAGATCGTCGTCAGCAGCGATGCCAAGACCGGCACGCCGGTGCTGCTCGAACACGTCGCCGAGGTGACGCTCGGCTCCGACATCCGCCGCGGCGTCGCCGACCTCGACGGCGAAGGCGACGCCGTCGGCGGCATCATCGTCATGCGACACCACGAGAATGCCCTCGACGTGATCGAGCGGGTCAAAGCGCGGTTGGCGGAGCTGGCGCCGACGCTGCCCGAAGGAGTCGAAATCGTCACCGTCTACGACCGCTCCGAGTTGATCCACGAATCGATCGCGACGCTGATTCGCTCGCTGACCGAGGAAGTAGTGATCGTCTGTCTGGTGATCCTGCTCTTTCTCTGGCACGTGCCCTCGGCGATCGTGCCGATCGTCACCATCCCGCTGTCGGTTCTGATCGCCTTCATCCCGATGTACTGGATGGGGCTGAGCTCGAACATCATGTCGCTTGCCGGCATCGCGATCTCGATCGGCGTGCTGGTCGACGGAGCGATCGTCGAGGTCGAGAACGCCTACAAGCGTCTCGAAGAATGGATCGCCGGCGGGCGCAAGGGCGACTTCCACGCCATCCGCCTGCAGGCGCTCAAAGAAGTTGGGCCGTCGGTGTTCTTCTCGCTGCTGGTGATCGGCATCGCCTTCCTGCCGGTGTTCACCCTGGTCG
>DASPMH010000594.1:0-24807 GCA_035627175.1 Terriglobales bacterium
AGGTTCTAGAAATCGCGGTGACGGTGACCAACATCGGCAGTGCTTTCGAGTCCTACGATATCGAGATGGTGCCGCCGGAAGGCACGCTGCAGTTCCCGCGGGCTTCTTCGGTCTCGGCGCAGTGCGTCTCGGCAGCTTTCAACCAGCAATGCGTGCCGCGCGAGCCGGTACACTTCCGCGTATCGCTGCAACCGGGGAGCTCCTCGACCTTCCGCATCCCGCCGCAGGTGGCGATGAATACCGCCGATGGCACGGCCCTGCGGGTGCACGTACGCGCCGGTCTTGCGAGCGGTCGCGATGTCACCCTCAACCGTACCGTGGTCGTCGACGCCGAGACTCCTTTCGATTTGTCCGTCAACGATTCGCTCGATCCGGTCGGTCAGGGGCAGATGCTGACCTATACGATCGACTACGGCCGTGTGGCGGAGACCGCCTCTGGCGACGCAACCCTGCGCTTCGAGCTTCCGCCGGAGGTCTCCTTTGCCAATGCCGGCGACGGGGGGATGTTGGTGAACGACACCGCCGTCGAGTGGGATCTGGGCACCGTCGCGGCAGGAGCGGGCGACTCGCGTCAGGTGACCGTGCTGGTCGATTCGTTCGCGCTCGATGGCGCCATCCTACGCGGCCGCGCCACGATCTCTGACGCCGCCGACTTCAGCAGCGAGAAGCGCTCCGAGGTCGTCACCGTGGTGCGCGGTCAGCAGTCGCTGGTGCTCGACGTGAACGTCGAGCCCGATCCGGCCACGGCGGGGCAGGCGGTGACGGTGACGTTGGCACTGACCAACAAAGGCAGCTCGACGCTCAACAACGTCCTGGTGAACGGTATCGTTCCGCCTGAGGCAAATGCCTTCAACGACAACCTGACGACCGGCGGCGGCCGTTGCGGCGCCTTCTCCTTCAATGCGTGCAACCCGCGAGATCTGGTGCTCTTTGTCGTTCCCTCGATCACGCCGGGGCAGACGGTCGAGATGACGATGCCGCCGGTGCCGCGCGCGGATCTGCCGCCGGGGACGGTGGTGCGGTTCGTCGCCGCGGTGCAGGAGTTCAGCAGCCAGGTGCTGCGGCTCGCCAGCGACGCCGTGGTGATTGCGCCGTAGGCCCCCTAGCCCTCCCCCGGGCGCAGAAATGCGCGTGGGGGAGGGGATCGGACACTTCCTCTAGTCGCGCGGTAGGCCGAGCGCGCGCTGGGCGATGATGTTGCGCTGCACTTCGGAGGTGCCGGCGTAGATCGTTCCCGAGCGCGACCACAGCAGCTCGTACGCCCAGAAACCCTGCTCGATCGAGCGCGAATCTTCTTTCGACAGCATCCCGTAGGGTCCGAGAATCTCGAAGGCGGTGTCCTGCAGGCGCTGCTCGAGCTCGCTCCAGAAGATTTTCAGAATCGATCCCTCCGGTCCGGGGACGCCGGTGCGCTGGACCTTGGTGACGTTGCGGTAGGCGGTGAAGCGCAGGATCGCCGCTTCGATGATGTGCTGCGCCAGTCTCTGGCGATAGATCGGCTGGCGCGCAGCGGGCTCGCCGTGGCGCTCGAAGCGCCGCGCCAGCTCGGCGAGCCGGCGCGCCTGCGCTTGCAAGCGCACGTGCGGCGTCGAGCCGGCCCGCTCGAAGCCGAGCGTAGTCATCACCACCTTCCAGCCGCCGTTGATTTCGCCAACGACGTGCGCGCGCGGTACGCGCACCTCTTCGAAGAAGACCTCGTTGAACCACTCCTCGCCGGTCATTTCGCGCAGCGGCCGGATGACGATGCCGGGGCTCTTCATGTCGACCAGCAGGAAGGTGAGACCCTTGTGCTTCGGGCCTTCGGTGCTGGTGCGCGTGACCAGCATGCACCAGTCGGCGTGACGCGCGACGCTGGTCCAGATCTTCTGCCCGGTGACGATCAGCTCGTCACCGCGCAACTCGGCGCGAGTGCGCACCGAAGCCAGGTCGGAGCCGGCGTTGGGCTCGGAGAAGCCCTGACACCAGATCTCGTCGCCGCGTAGGATCGCCGGCAGAAAGCGCTGTTTTTGCTCCACTGTGCCGCTCGAGATGATCGTCGGACCGACCAGGCTGAGCGCGATCTTGAGAGCGAGGATGTCCGGGGCGCGCAAGCGGGCGTACTCTTCGTTGTAGATCAGCTGCTCGACGACGCTCGCACCGCGGCCGCCGTACTCGCGTGGCCAGGTGATGCCGGCCCAGCCGCCGTCGTAGAGCTGGCGCTGCCACTGTTTGGCGAAGGCGACTTGCTCGGCCGGCGTTGCCGGCTCGGCAAAGCTCGGCGTGCCCCAACCCGCCGGGAGGTTGTTCTCGAGCCAGGCGCGGATGGCGCTGCGGAAGGCTAGCTCTTCGGGCGTCGGCTGGAAGTCCATGATGTTTCCCTGGTGATTACGCCGCAGGCAATCTCGATGACAGCACCGGCTGAGCCACAGCGGCAGCCGTCCGAGCGCAGGCGAACCGCGACGCCGCTGTCGTAGCGCAACAGTGGAGTGTCGAGCTCGAGCGGCGTCAGCAGCAGTGTGCCATTGCCTTCCGCCGCGATATCGCCGCTAGCCGTGATCACCTCGGCGATGGTGCTTCTCTCTATGTGTAGGCTGCCTGCCTCGCAGCTGCCGGCGGCAAAGCTGGTCGCTTCGGGTATGGCTAGCCAGTGGCGGTGTCCTCTACCTCCCCCTTGCCCCGTGCTTGGAAAGGAGGGGGGATTGGCCGCCTGGTGTAGCCAAATCACGCCGGATAGCCATGGGCGTTCGGTGGGTGGGGCGGAGCGCAGGAGGCGCTCGCCACTTGTCGGGTCGACGATCAATACTTGCGGCTGGACGCGATCTAGCAGGCTCCAGACTTGCGTTGCGGCGGCTTCGCTGTCGGGGGAACCTAACGGTACGTCGAGGGCGCCGAGCTCTTCGATGACATCGCCGACGATCAACGAGCCGGGTGTGGCGAGTGCGCCGGGCAAAGCGTTGGCGACCCGCATCCCTGGCGTGATGCCGAGGCTGCGCAACAGTGCGGTGCCGGCGGCGCGCTCGCGGCGCAGGTCGGCGGCGGTGAAGGTCAGCACCAGTAATTCGCTCCCCGTACCGGTGATACCGGCGCGCACCGGTGGTGCGGCGTCGGCTGGGCGACGAGTGCCGTGGGGTAGGTGGGCGAGCTGATCGGCGAGGAGCTCGGCGCGGGTGGTTGGTGCGAGAGGCGCGACGCCGCTGGCGATGCGTGCACGGTAGAAGGGACTGGGCTGCTCGGAGCAGCGGCGGAGCACCTGGTGACGGTCGGTGCACAGCTGAGAGTGTGCGCCCCCTTTTTCAAAGGGGGCAGCGCCGCAGGCGCGGGGGATTTCTCGCCGCCGGGTCACTGGCGCTGGAGGATGTGGATGACGCAGACGCTGCCGCCGCCCATCATGTGGCACATGCCGTTGCGTGCGCCCTCGACCTGGCGCTTGGCGGCTTCGCCGCGCAGCTGCAGCGTCGTCTCCCAGATCTGCGCCAGACCGGTCGGTCCGCCGGGATGGCCGCGGGCGATCAAGCCGCCGTCGGTCGATACCGGCACCCGCCCGCCGAGCTCGAAGTCGCCGCGCTCGATGCAGGCCTCGGCCTCGCCAGGCTGACACAGGCCGAGCAGCTCGTAGTACTCGAGCTCCTCGATGGCGAAAGCGTCGTGCACCTGCACCAGGTGCATGTCCTTCGGCCCGAGCCCGGCCTGCTCATAAACGGCGCGCGAGGTATCGATCGACATCTGACCCGGGCCGACGATCGGACCGACGAACAGATGCCCCGGCGCATACTTCTCCGTCTGGAGATCGGAAGCGATGACTCGCACCACTGGCCGCCCTGGCTGCAACCTTTTGGCGAGATCGGCGCGGCCGACGATGACGCAGGCAGCGCCGTCGCCGATCGGGCAGGACATCATCGTCGTCAGCGGCCAGGCGACCATCCGCGAGGCGAGCACCTTCTCGACGGTGACGGTCTCCTTCGCTTGCCGCTGGCTCATCGGATTGAGCGCGCCATTGTTGAAGTTCTTGGCCGCGATCTTGGCGAGATGCGCGGGCTTCATGTCGCGCTCGTGCATTCGGCGAGTCGCCCACAAAGCAAAGAAGCCCGCCGGTAGGATCGCGTCTTCCATGTTCTCGGGCGCGGTGTTGGCGCCGCTCGAGGCGATCATCTGGGTCATCTTGTCGAAGCCGAGCACCATCACCACGTCGTAACGGCCCGACTCGACCTGCAGGCAGGCCTCGCGGAAAGCGGCCGAGCCGGTGGCGGAGGCGTTCTCGATGTGTTGCACCGGCAAGCCGGTCAGGCCGAACTCCTTCATCGTCCGCACCCCCGCCATCACCGGGGCGAAGATGTAGCCGGCGTACGCCGCTTGGACGTCTTTGAAGGAGAGGTTGGCGTCGCGCAGCGCCATCATCCCGGCTTCGCGCGCCATGGTGGCGTTACTGACGTCGGACCACATGCCGAAGCGGTACATGCCGACGCCGAGAACGGCGACGTTCTTCATGCTTGGTTCTCCACCGGGCGGAAGCGGAAGATGACGATGTCGCGGCTACCTTCTTCGCGCATCACGTCGAGCTCGGCGCGGAGTTGTTGGCCGATTTGGAAGTCGTCCTTCTTGCCGGCGAGCGGTGCCTGGATGCGCGGGCCCTCGGGGAGATCGACCTGGCCGACGCCGTAGCCGTCCATGTGAGCGAGGTTGGTCGAGCCGAACAGCGGCATGTGGACGAAGGTGTAGCTGAAGAGGGTGCCGCGGCCCTCGCACTCGACCGAGACGGTATCTTCGGACAGGCACTTGGCGCAGATGGCGCGACGGGGCCAGAAGTATTCGCCGCAGGTCTGGCACTTGGTGCAGAGAAATTTCGGTGCTTCGGCGGGATCGTCTGGGACGGTGAAGAAGCCCTCTTTGATGGGCACACGCAGCCGCGAGCTCTCAGTCATGGCGGTGCGCTATCGAACGAACGTTCGTTCGTCAAGAATCCGGCCGCGGCCGAAGTGCTCTCAACGACGCGACAACACCATCTGCATCGGAAGGATCTCGCGGGTCAGCGGATTGAGCATCAGGCCCAGAGTCTCGAGGGTTACGGCTCCAAGCAGAGCACCGTCGTGTCCTTCACCCAACACGACCGGCGAGGTCGCTGCCGCTTCGCGGATCTCGAATCGACACTCCGATACGCCACGCTCGATGGCCGTCCCGTCGGCCAGGGTAAACTCCACCATTCGCTCCGCCTTCAGCCGCAGAGCCCGCCAGGTGGGCTCGGGCAGAACCGAGTAGATTGCACCCGAATCGACCATGAACCGTTCGTCGCGGGGGCGCCCCTTGCCATCAGGTCGTCGCAGCCGGGCATGGACGTACGTCAGACCCATTCGCGCCACGGTAGGAGAGGTACCTAGCAGAATCAACTGTTCAACGCGTCGCTGCCCAGGCTGATCGGCAGCACCGCCCTGGCGACCAAATCCGAAAACTCGCGGTTGTCGTCTCCTTCTCTAGCGGCGCGCTGATCGTCGCTAGAAAGTGAGACTACGGATGAAGAGCGAAGATCACCAAGCGACAGCACCGGCAGCCAGATCGCGCCTCACTGCGAGCGCAGACATGATCGAGCTGCGTCATCACGCCCGCCTAGCGCTGCAGGCTGGGCGCGTGCCGCGGCGGATGCCGGACCGCACCTGGGGCGGAGCCGGCCGAGGCGACAGCTGTGCCGTTTGCGACCAGCCGATCTCGTCGGCCGAGATGGAGCTGGAAGTCGAATTTGCTCAGGACGGGCGCCCTTTGGACAGCTACCATCTGCACATCGCCTGCTGCAGTGCCTGGATGACGGAGCTCTCTCAGGCGCACAGCGCTACCATGTCCAACAGCCGAGCTTCCCAGCCGGCCTCGCCGTCGCTCCGTCAAATCGCGGCCGAAAAAACGTGACAATGATCTTGGCAAAGGCGTACCCAGTGGCTAGCTTGCGGTGCCGCCGTGAGCAGAAACGACAACACTCGCGAGCTGATCAGACCAACTCCGGGGACTCTCGGTGCTCTCCTGTACTCGGGCGGAGAGCTTCCTACCCTCGAGTTGGAGTGGGCAGGCCGCGTGCGGGCGATTGGCCGTGGCGACGAGGAAGCGCTACACGCCCTCTACCAGCGGACCCAGCGGATCGTTTTCACCCTGGCTCTGAGGATCACCAGCAGCCGTGAAACAGCAGAAGAGGTCACCGTCGACGTATTCCACGACGTCTGGAGACGTGCCGCTACATACGATCCGAGCAGCGGCGGGACGGTGGTCGGGTGGATCATGAATCAGACGCGATCGCGAGCCATTGACCGGATCCGCTTCGAGCAGCGCAAGAAGCGCGTGGCGCCCGACGCGGACCCGACGATGCCTCGCCATGCCGGCGGCGATCCGACGGATGAGCAGCAACGCGGCGAGATCCTCCGCGGCGCCGTCGCGGTGCTGGCGCAGCCAGAGCGCGACGTGATCGAGGCCGCTTTTTTCGGCGGGCTTACCTACGCCGAGGTCGCGGCTCGGCTCGACCTGCCGCTGGGTACAGTGAAGACAAGGATTCGCGCCGCGTTGGAGAAGCTCCGGTGCGCTTTAGGAACGAGACGAGAGGAACTGTGAGCTCAGCGGACCAGCTCCACGACGAGCGCCACGCGGAGGTGGTGGGCTTGTATGCGATGCAGGCACTGCCGGCGGCGGAGATGCCTGCGGCGGAGGCGCAGATCGCCGCCTGCGAGGCGTGCCGCCGGGAGATCGAAGAGCTCCGCCCGTTGCTCGAATCCTTCGCCGACTGGCCGCGAGACGTGCTCCGCCCGATGCCTTCACTGTGGGGCCGCGTCGCCGAGCGAGTCTCAGCGGACAGCGGGCAAACGGTGCGCGAGGCGGCCGAGCGCTGGGTCGAACCGGACTGGAAGGAAGTGGCGCCGGGCATCACGGTGAAGATGCTCGCCACCGACACCGAACGCGACCTGGTGACGATGCTGGTGCATCTCGATCCCGGTGTCGACTATCCACCGCACAGCCACGCCGGAATGGAAGAGCTGTTCCTGCTCGACGGCGAGCTCTGGATCGACGATCGCAAGCTCTATCCCGGCGACTACAGCCGCGCCGAGCCGGGGACTTCGGATAGCCGGGTATGGAGCGAGACCGGCTGCACCTGCGTGTTGATCACTTCCCCTTCCGACATCCTGAAGGTGTGAACCCAGCGGCCGGAGAAGCTAGCCGCCGCTAGCGGAGCAAGCTGGGCGGGTAACCGAGTTGGCCTGCGGTCATCGCCGGCATGCGGCCGTGGCGGCCGTTGTCGCCGAAGCGGTAGACGAACTGCAGCAATACTGCACCGCGCAGCTCCTTCGGCGCGAGCAGCGGCACGGTCAGGCCGCACTCGATAGCGTCGCCGCGCCAGCGCACGCTGCCGAGCAAGGACTTGCCGATGTCGCTCTCATTGACGCCCTCGATCTCGAGCGAGTACTGGTGCCACGGCATGGCGATACCGACGGCCGTGGTGCGGGTGCTCGGCGCCAGACCCGAACGGCCATCCTTGCGGAAGCGGGCGCGAAACTGGACCGCGCTGAGCGAGCTGACCATCAAGGTGTAGCGCTTGTAGCCGGCCGGGTCGCGCTCCCGCAGCAGGCGAATCTCGTTGCTATCCGGATTGCGCAAATCCCCGGCGCGCGAACGCGCCGCGAGAGTGGTGTCGGTCGACGGAGCCGAGGGAAGGGTGACGATCGATTGAGGCCAGAGGGCGATTTCGGAGTCGAGCTGAGCTTTGACGGGCGCCGCATAAAGAACCGAGAGGGCGGCGAGGAGCGCCACCGCAAGGTGATCGGTATAGGCAGCGCGAATAGCAGGCATAAGCTTTCTTTCCGTCGTCTGTCAGGCTTTAACAAGCGCATTCTGTGCCAGCTTCCGGCGTCGGTTCAATTGCTCGCCGCAGCGATCGCTCCTGCGCGAGCGCGGCAAACGTTACATGCATTAAATTTGATCTGGCGCCCGCCTTCGCTAAAGAGCGGCGATGATGGAACGCACTCTGGGCGAGCTACTGCGTCTCGCCGCGCAGCGAGAACCGCACGCGACAGCGTTCGTCCACGGCGAGCGGCAGCTGAGCTATGCGGAGTGGGACGAGCTCGCGGATCGCCTCGCGGCCCGGCTCGCCGCTGCCGGCATCAGGCGCGGCGCGGTGCTGGCGCTGCTGCTCCCGTCTGTGCCGCTCTATTTGATTGCCTATCTGGCGGCCGCACGCCTGGGTGTCGCGACCACCGGCATCAACACCCGTTACCGTAGCGGCGAAATAGGTCACATCCTGCGCCACTCTGGCGCGGCGATGTTGATCGCCGTGACCCGCTCGCACGACGCAGACTTTTCTGCTGCCCTCGTAGAGCTGCGACCCACCTTACCCGAGCTCGGCGAAGTGATCTGGCTGGCGCCCGATGACCTCGAGCGCGGCACGGCGGAGATCGTAACCGATTTGAGCGCAGGCTTGCCGCCGGCTCCACCAGTAGCGGTCGAGGTCACCGATCCCGCCGCCATCGTTTTCACCAGCGGCACCACCGGCACCCCCAAGGGCGCCTGCTACAGCCACGCAGCCTTGTCGGCGCTGGCCTCGATCGAAACGCAACGCTATCCCGGCGGGCAGCCGCCGTATCGCCACCACCTCGCCGCGGGTCTCTCCTTTGCGCACGTCGGCACCATGGCTCGCATCGCCTTTCAGCTTCAGCATTGCCTGACCTCGATCCTGCACTCGTCCTTCGATCCGGCCGCAGTGCTTGCCACCGTCGAGCGAGAGCGTTTGGTTCACATCGGCGGCATCCCCACCCAGCTGCTGATGCTGCTCGACCATCCGGACTTCGCCCGCCGCGATCTCTCTTCCCTGCGCTCGGTCCTGATCGGTGGCGCGCCGGCGCCGGCGGAGCTGATTCGCCGGCTGCTGTCGCAACTCGAGGTCAGCGTCAGCGTCCGCTACTCGTCGACGGAGGTGGGCATTGCCACCGCGTCACTGCCCGGCGACTCGGTAGAGCGCTTGACGACGACCGTAGGCAAAGCGACGCCCGGCGTCGAGCTGCATATCGTCGATGGCGCCAACCATCCAATGACAGCTGGCGAGCTCGGCGAAGTGGTGGTGCGATCCGCTGCGACGATGAGCGGCTACTGGCGCGCGCCCGAGTTGACCGTGAAGGCGATCGACGGTGAGGGCTGGGTGCACACCGGTGATCTCGGCTTCCTCGACAGCGAGAACTACCTCCATCTGCAAGGGCGGCAGAGCGACATGTACATCCGCGCCGGCTACAACGTCGTGCCGGAAGAGGTCGAAGCGCTGCTCGCGCGACATCCCAAGGTGGCACAGGTCGCCGTCGTCGGCGCGGCCGACGCGATCTTTGGCGAGATCGGCGTCGCCTTCATCGTCGCTCGCGATCCCAAGGACCCGCCGAGCTTGGCCGAGTTGCGTGCCTGGGTCGGCGAACGGCTCGCCAGCTTCAAGCGGCCCGACGAGCTCGAGCTGATCGAGCGCTTGCCGCTGACGCCGATGTTCAAGGTCGACAAGCGAGCCCTGCGGGCGCGATTGAGCTCGAGCAGTCAGCGGTAGAAGGGCAGCACCTCTTCTTTGCCGTCGCGGATCCAGGAGACGCGCAGACCGGTCTCCGGATCGCGCGGCAACTGGGCACTGATCTCCAGGGTGTGGGAACCCGGGCGCAGCGGGTGCGGCAGCCGTCGGACGCGGCGTCCGTCGATCGTGGCGGTGTAGGTGGTGTGCCCGATCGCATCGATCTTCAGTTGCGTATCGACCTCGGGGCTCACCTCGAAGGTGCCGCGCCATTCCGCCTCGCAGAACTTGCCCGGCTGCGGCATGTGGCACAGCGGTGGCACGACGGCGTAACCGATGAATGGCTCGTCGCGAGTCAGCGCCGGGCGGTGATTGCTGTCGCGTTTGGTCCAGTAGCTGGCCTGCAGCTGCATCTCCAACGCCAGAGGTGCCGTGTCCTTGGGCAGCTCGCACACCTTCAAGCCCACCCAAGGGTTGTCCGGCTCGATCGAGTCGCGGCACTGCGCCTGCGGATACAGTCGCTGCACCATTGCCGCCACGGCATCCCCCTCGAAAGGCCGCTGCACCACCACCGTCGAAGGCTCGTCGCGACGCTGTCGCTGCGCTCGGTAGAGCGCGGCATCCGAGCCGCTATCCAATCCGCCGGCGGACCGCGGCCCCAATCCAATCAGCTCGGTGACATCGAGCAGATTGCGCCCGCTCAACGAGGCATCGATCAGCCAGGAGTAGTTGTAACGGTAGTGGTACGACGGATCGAAAAAGCGATGGACGATCGAAGCCAGCAGAATCGACTTGCCCTGCGCCTCCTGCTGTCCGAAGCGAATAATCGTCGTGTAGTAGTCCTTGAAGGCGCGGCGGATGGCTGCATCGTTGGCCATGCGAACGTAGTAGAGATCATAGCTGAACGCGGCGGTGCCGGCCGCGACGAATGCGGCGGCGCCGATCAGCAAGCTCCGCCCCAGGCGGCCGCAGTCTGCGGCAATCGCCCAGAAATGCTCGGCGGTGTGTGCCGCCGCGAGCACCACGAAGATGGTGATCCCCTGCAGACGGCGAACATCGAGATTGTGGACGAACACCGTGCCGACCAACAGCAGCACTGCCGCGACGAAGAGGAAATAGGCGTTGTAGGCGCGCCGCGGCCGCAGAATCATCAAGAACAGTCCGACGACGGCGAGACAGCTGACGATCGGATCGAGCATCGGCTCGCCCGGAAAGTTGAAGGTCGGCGAACCGTCGCCGACGTGCATGAAGATCTTTCCGACTTCGCGCAGCCGCTCGATGCGCTGCTCGAAGAAGGCCGCGGTTTCGGCGGTGTAGTAGCTGCGATTGGCGAGGGCGCGTTCGAAGGCCTCGAAGTAATAGTTGCCGGGGGCGTGCTGCAGCAGCCAGCGCAAGGGCAGGGCGCTGGCACCGAGAAAGGCGCCGAAGACGGCCCCAGCGGCGACGGTCCTCGCTGCGCCACCGCGATCACCCCGCCACAGCGAGCCGATCAGTCGCATCGCCAGAAAGACGGCGGCGAACAAGGCCGTACCGCGGAAGCCGGCGTAGGAGTAGAGTGTCGCGCCGCTGAGCAAACCGATCCAGGGTGCGGCGGCGAGCCGGCCGCTGCGGCCGAACTGGACGATCAGCGCAAAGATGAGGATCACCAGCAGATTGGTCGGGAAGATCGGATGGGCGCAGCGTGAGTACAGCAAGTTCCAGCTGAGCGCCGCATAGAGGAAGGTGCCGGCGACTGCCGCAGGCCGGTGGAGCAATTGGCGCAGAAGGAAATGAGCCGGGATCACCGTCAGCGCGCTGACGATGACGTACGGAACTCGAATGGTGGTGAAGTTGGGGACGGCATCGAGCCAGATCGCGAGCGCCGTCATTTGGTAATCGAAGAAGAACTCCCACGGCTGGATGTTCTGGTGCAGGATGCGATAGCCGCCGAGGCCGGTCTGTTGTTCTTCGATCGCATGGGTGGTGTAGCCGTCGGGGAATTCGCCGAGACGGTGGGCGCGCAGCCACAGGCCGAAGGCGACGATCGTCACCAGGGCAGCGGTTTCCCACCACGGCCACGGCTGCTTGTTCGAGTTGGGCCCGTCGAGCTGGCGCAGACCGACGGAGGCGGTAGTCGCGCCGGCGAGCAGCAAGCCCCAACCGAGATAGAACGATCCGCTCCAGTCGATGCTGAGGCGGTAGCTTGCGTAGGCGATGCCGAGCGCGCTGGCGGCGAGACAGATCGCTGCGGCGACGCGGTCGCTACCGGTGGCGCCGGTTGCTGCGCGCCGCTGGACCGGCAGCGGTGGCAGCTCGATACGGCGCAGGCAGAGGGCGAGGGCGAATGCCGCAACGAGGAACAGCAGCGTCGCCGCGGCCGAGGTCGGGTCGTGCCGCAGAGCCGCCTGGCCGGCGATTACGGCGATCGCGGCGAGCAACATCGCCCCGCCCCGCCAGCTCAACCGCCCGCTCCTTGTTCGTGCGCGTGCTCGTGCGCGTGCGCGTGACGGTAATCGAAATCGTCCTCGTACTGGTACTCGTGCGCGTACTCGTCCTCGTGCTCGAGAGCCGGACGCGCACGAGCTGCGATGACGATTACGATTACGGTCACGCGCACGCGCACGACCGTTAGGACAAGGTCTACCACCCCCTTCTTTCTAAGGAGGGGGAAAGGGGGAGGTTGGTGTCGACCGGGAAACATAACCAAGCGTGCCGAAATACGGCGCCGCAGCTAGCAGATCCTCACAGCCGAGCGAAGCGCTACACGCCGGCGCTGCGATACAGTAGGGTGCGCCGTTCTCATGGAAGGAGCGATGATGCAGAGATTCGCAGACAAGGTAGCGGTGATCACCGGCGCCGCTTCGGGAATCGGCCGGGCCACAGCCGTCCGGCTCGCCGGCGAAGGCGCGCGACTGGCGTTGCTCGATCTCCAGCATGAGCCGCTCGAAGCTCTGACTGCCGAGCTGCACGGGCGAGGCAGCGAGGTCGCGGCGATTCGGTGCGATGTCAGCGACGCCGCCTCGGTGCGTGCTGCCGTCGCTGCGGTGATCGAACGCTTCGGTCGCATCGACGTGCTCTGCAATATCGCCGGCATCCTGCGCTTCGATCATACCCACGAGCTCGCGCTCGACGATTGGAACCAGATCCTCGCGGTCAATCTGACCGGCACCTTCCTGATGTGCCAGGCCGCGATCCCACACCTGCTGGCGAGCCGCGGCAACATCGTCAACATGTCGTCTACCGCCGGCATCAGCGCTCATCCTTGGACGGCGGCGTATTCGGCGTCGAAAGGTGGCGTGTTGGCGCTGACCCTGGCGCTGGCGCTCGAGTACGGGAAGCAGGGCCTGCGGGTGAACTGCGCTTGCCCGGGCGCGATCAAGACGCCGATCCGCTACCAGTTCCATTTACCCGACGGCGCCGATGCGAAGCTGCTCGAGCGGATCATGCCCTTCAACGGCTTCGGCTCGCCGGAGTCCTGCGCCGCCGCAATTGCGTTCCTGGCCTCAGACGATGCCAGTCACATTCACGGCACGGCGCTCCGCGTCGATGGCGGGATGCTTATGTAGGGACCCCAGTTTGGGGGCTTGAGGACTTGGGGGCTTGAGGCGAGTCCGAGTGTTGAGTCTAACTGCGCCGGCGTGCTCGGCGTAGGGCGAGCACGCCCGCTGCCGGTAGGATTACCGCCATCGACAGCAGCGCCGCTTCCCCGAGAGTCGGCACCGCGGCGGTCTCAACGGGTGAGAAGGCGAAGGCAGCCGCAGGCACGACGAGTAGGACGATCGCGATCGGATGCTTCATCATAGCCAAGCCTCGTAGCATCGAATCGGCTCCTTTCCCAGCGCGGTACGGCCTCGGGTGGTCGCCTGCGCCGTGCTCCCGGCCTCCGATTGCCCCGTGCGCTCTCCGAGCGCACGGGGTGGTGCGGCGGGGGAAATATCCTGCCCCCCGCCGCGCCGGTCCGCTCAGAGAGCGACGCTACAACCGGTGGCGCAGAAATCCCCGCGCCTGCGGCGCTGCCACCTTTCGGAAAGGGGCGCATACCTGAGGTGATCCCCCCTCCTTCCAAAGACGGGGCAAGGGCAAGGTTAAGGCGAGCCCAAGATCAATGTTGCGGCGGCGCTCCATTGGCCGCCGGTGCCGTGACAGATCGCCAGCTTGGCATCCTGCACCTGGCGCTCGCCGCACTGGCCGCGCAGCTGCCGCGTCGCTTCGATGATGGTGTAGATGCCGTACATGCCGGTGTGGGTGTACGACAGTCCGCCGCCGTTGGTGTTCATCGGGAAGTCTCCGCCCGGTGCGGTTCGCTGCCCTGCGACGAAGGCTCCGCTTTCCCCAGGTTTACAGAAGCCGAGCGCCTCGAGCGCCAGCATCGGCACGATGGTGAAGGCGTCGTAGAGCTCGGCGACATCGATATCAGCCGGCTTGACGCCCGCCATGGCGAAGGCGCGCTGCCCCGACTCGATCGCCGCGTCCCATTGGCTGAAGGACGGCATCTGGCTCGGAATCGAGTGGGACACGCACTCCCCCGTTCCGAGCACGTACACCGGCTTCTGGCGCAGATCGCGCGCCCGCTCTGCCGAAGTCACCACTACCGCGCCGCCGCCGTCGGTGACCAGACAGCAATCGAGCAGATGGAATGGCCACGAGATCAGCCGCGAGCTCAGCACGTCGTCGATCGCCAGCGGCTCGCGGTGCATCGCCATCGGATTGAGCGCGGCCCATTTGCGGGTTGCGACCGCAACCTCCGCAAGTTGCTCGCTGGTGGTGCCGTAGCAGTGCATGTGGCGTGTCGCCATCAAGCCATAACCGGTCGCCGGGCCGGTCGTACCGAAGACATGCTCGAATTGGGCATTGTTCGAGTCCTCGCTCCAGCGCAGCGCCGGCATACCCACCCGCGAGTAGCCGCTCTCGCCGTGGGTGATCAGCGCGACCTCGCACAGCCCGGCGTAGATCGCGGCCATGGCGTGCTCGACATGCGCCATGAACGAGCAGCCGCCGATCTGCGTGCCGCCGACGAAGCGCGGCCGGATGCCGAGGTACTCGGGAACGTCGTTCGCCATGTTGCGCCCGGAGGTGAACACCGCGTCGACATCGCTCTTCTTGAGCCCTGCGTCGGCGAGCGCGTTGTGGGCGGCCTCCATGTGCAGCTGCAGCGCCGATTTGTGCGGCAACTTGCCGAGTTCGTCGGATTCGGCGACGCCGACGATCGCCGCGGTGCCACGCAAGTGGCGAAAGTCCCCCTTCATCAGGCCACCGGCCGGAAGCGCGGCAAGCTGATCTCGGCGGTGACGTGCTCGAACACCACTTCGACGGGCATATCACAGCGGATCTGCGTCGGGTCGGGTGCGATGCCGACGAGGTTGCTCATCATCTTGGGGCCTTCCTCGAGCGCGATGATGGCGACGACGAACGGGGGTGGCAGCGGCGAGCGCCGCGGGGCGCGGTGATTGATGACGAAGGTGTGCAAGCGGCCGCGGCCGCTTGCCTCGAACCATTCGATGCGACGCGACAAGCAGTGCGGGCACAGCGGACGCGGATAGAAGAATGCCTGGCCGCAATCCCCGCAGCGCTGCAGCATCAGCTTGTTCTGTCGCGCACCGTCCCAAAACGGTTTGGTCTCCGGCGTCGCCACCGGCAGAGGCCCTTCATATGGTTTCTCGGACATGGCGGCGTCTCTTGGAGCAAAGCCCATTTCGAATCAACCAAGCCCGCATCTCAGACGCGCGCCCACCTGGGGTAGTGTAGCTGCCGTCGGTAGACGGCGGCAGGTGAGCTGCGCGTCGCGCTGCGCGGAACTCGCAGAAATCCCCGCGCCTGCGGCGCTGCCCCTTTGGAAGAGGGGGCGCACACCTGGGGGCGTGTAGCTGCGCTCGGTAGAGCGCGGCAGGTGTGTAGCGCGTCGGGGCACGACTAGACTCGCAGAAATCCCCCGCGCCTGCGGCGCTGAGGCTTTCGCCGGCGAAAGCCTCAGCCCTTTGGGAAAGGGGGCGCACGCCTGGAGCTTGCGGCTGTGCGGATCGGTGGCGCATACTGCGCCGCCGAATATGGATTTTTCGTTCTCATCGAAAGAGCTCGCCTTTGCGGCCGAGGCGCGCTCCTGGCTCGAAGCGAATGTGCCGCACAAGTGGCGCAAGGATCACGCCTGGGGCCGGGCAGAAGATCCGCTGTGGGTCGAGATCGCGCGCGAGTGGCAGGGGCGGTTGTACCGCGGCGGCTGGGCGGCGATCGCCTGGCCGGCGGAACAGGGTGGCCGTGGCGCTACCGTCATCGAGCGCTGGCTCTTCGAGGAACAGCTCGATCGTGTCGGCGCGCCGCGACCGATCGCCTCGAGCGGCGCGATCGATCTGATCGGCTCGGCGATCTTGCGGCACGGCAGCGACGAGCAACGCCAGCGTTTCCTCGAGCCGCTGATGAGTGGCGGCGATCTGTGGTGTCAGGGATTCTCCGAACCCGGGGCCGGCTCCGATCTCGCCTCGCTGCGCACGCGCGGTGAGCTCGACGGCGACAGCTACGTCGTCAATGGCCAGAAGGTTTGGACCAGTCACGCCGACATCGCCGACTGGTGCTTCCTGCTCTGCCGCACCGAGCCCGACCAAGCGAAGCACAAGGGCATCAGCCTGCTGCTGGTCGACATGAAGCACCCGGGTGTCACCGTTCGGCCACTGACCCAGATCACCGGCGATGCCGAGTTCAGCGAGGTGTTCTTCGACAACGTCCGTGTGCCGGTGCGCATGCGTATCGGTGCGCCCGGAGCGGGCTGGCAGATCGCGATGGGGATCCTTGCTCACGAGCGCGGGCCGGTATGGACCTTCACCTTCCAGCGCCGCATCCGCCGCAGTCTCGAGCGGCTGTTGCGACTGGCGCGGCGCCGCGGTGGCGGCCGCATCGACGACCCGCTGCTGCGCCAACGTCTGGCGCAGGCGCACATCGAGGTCGAGCTGCTCAAGTACAACGGCTACCGCAGTCTGACCCAACTATTGCGGCGCGGACATCCGGGCGTCGAGAGCTCGCTCGAGAAGATCGCCGGCAGTGAGACCGATCAGCGCTTACAGGACCTCGCCATGGAGGTGATCGGCGCGTTCGGCATGGTCGAGTGCGAGGATGCGCCCGAGGTCGCCGAGATTCGCCGCGAGTTTCTCTATGCGCGCTCGGAGACAATCATGGGTGGCACCTCGGAGATCCAACGCAACGTCATCGCCCAGCGCATCCTCGGCCTGCCGCGTTGACCCCAGGGCTGTAGCGTCGGCTCTCCGAGCCGACCAGGGAGACCGCGAAGCTGTAGCTTCGGCTCTCCGAGCCGACCAGGGAAAGCTGCAGATAGCCGCGGCGCGCCGGCGCGCTCGGAGAGCGCGCGCTACAACGGGGGCTGGTGGTTGCCCTGGGCTGCTCCGGCACGGTACGTAGTCCGACCACTTTCGAGTCGAGGTGAACATGTCGGAATACGGCTTCTGGAGCATCGCTGCGCGCCAGCCCGAATGGGTGGCGCTGATCGAACCCGACGGCAACAAGCTCGCCGCGGGCGAGCTGTTGGCGCGCTCGAACCAGCTGGTTCACGGACTGCGCGCCCTCGGCATGCAGCCGGGCGATTGCATCGCCACCGTCTTGCCCAACGGCGCGGCGATGATCGAGCTCTATCTCGCTGCCGCCCAAGCGGGTTTCTATCTGACCCCGATCAACCACCACCTGACGGCTGCGGAGATCGCCTACATCCTGGCCGATTCCGACGCCAAGGTGTTCGTCTGCGCCAAGCGCTTCCATGACGTCTGCAAGGCCGCCGCTGGCGAGGTCAACTTCCCGAGCGAGCGACGCTTCATCGTCGGCGGCGACAGCGATGGCTTTCGCCCCTACGCCGCGATCACACGCAACCAGCCCGAGACCACGCCCGAAGATCGCCGCGCCGGGCAGGTGATGAACTACACCTCCGGGACCACCGGCAAGCCGAAGGGCGTGCGCCGCCAGCTGGCACCGGTCGATCCCGACTCGGTCTTCACCATGTTCGCGATGTTCCTGGCGATGTTCGGGATTCAGCCGGAGAACGACAATGTCCACCTGGTCGGCTCGCCGCTCTACCATACCGCGGTGCTGCTGTTCGCCGGCTCCTCGCTGCACTTCGGCCACACCGTGGTGTTGATGGACAAGTGGACGCCGGAGAGCTGCTTGGAAACGATCGAGCGCTACCGAGTCACCACCAGTCATATGGTGCCGACCCAGTTCCATCGCTTGCTGGCGCTGCCGGAAGAGATCAAGAGCAAGTACGATCTGTCCTCGCTGCGTCACATGATCCATGCAGCGGCGCCATGCCCAGTCGAGGTCAAACGCCGCATGATCGAGTGGTGGGGTCCGACCATCTACGAGTACTACGCCGCCAGCGAAGGCGGCGGCACCTTGGTCACTCCCGAGGAGTGGATGAAATATCCGGGTACCGTCGGTCGCGCCTGGGCTAGCTCGGAGGTGCGTATCCTCGATGAGAGCTTCGCCGATTGCGCCGTCAAACAACCGGGCACCGTCTACATGAAGCTCGGCGTCGCCGATTTCGAGTACCACAAGGACAAGGAGAAGACCGAGCGCAACCGCCGCGACGGCTTTTTCACCGTCGGCGACATCGGCTACTTGAACGAGCAAGGCTATTTGTTCCTCTGCGATCGCAAGATCGACATGATCATCTCAGGCGGCGTCAACATCTATCCCGCGGAGATCGAGTCCGAGTTGCTCAGCCATCCCAAGGTTGCCGACGCCGCGGTCTTCGGCGTGCCGCATGCGGACTGGGGCGAAGAAGTGAAGGCGGTGATCGAGCCCGCTTCGGGAGTCGAGCCGGGGGCCGCTCTCAGCGAGGAGATCCTCGCTTTCTGCGCTGCTCGCCTCGCCAAGTACAAGCAGCCGAAGAGCATCGATTTCATCGCCCACATGCCGCGCGATCCCAACGGCAAGCTCTACAAACGCAAGCTGCGCGACCCCTATTGGCAGGGGCGCGAGCGGCAGATCTGACCAGCGCCCGACCATGGCGCACCAGCAGGTCGATCTCTTCGTCATCGGCGGTGGCTCGGGGGGAGTGCGTGCGGCGCGCGTCGCAGCCGGTCTGGGAGCGCGGGTCGCGCTGGCGGAGGAGCGCTATCTCGGCGGCACCTGCGTCAACGTCGGCTGCATTCCCAAGAAGCTGCTGGTCTATGCGGCTCACTACGGCTGCGACCTGCAGGACGCGGTCGGCTTCGGCTGGACCATCGAAGGCGCGAGCTTTCGCTGGCCCGCACTGATCGCCAACAAGGACCTCGAGATCGCTCGTCTACAAGGGATCTACCGCGCCTTGCTGGTCAATTCCGGAGTCGAGGTGATCGACGGCCGGGCCACCTTGACCGATGCGCACACGATTGCGGCCGGCGGGGAATGTTACGACGCCAAGCACATCCTGATTGCCACCGGCGGCTGGCCGATGCTGCCGGAGATCCCCGGCATCGAGCACGCCATCACCTCGAACGAAGCCTTCCAGCTAGCGGAGATGCCGCGGCGCGCGGTGATCGTCGGCGGCGGCTACATCGCCGTCGAGTTTGCCGGCATCTTCAACGGTCTCGGTGTCGATACCGCGCTGGTGCACCGTGGTCCGATGTTTCTGCGTGGCTTCGATCAGGATGTGCGTGAAACGCTCTGCGCCGAGATGCGCCAGCGCGGCGTCGGGCTGCACTTCGAGTCGAACGTCTCGGCGATCGAAAACGGTGCGAGCGGCCTGACGCTGCATCTTGCCGAAGGGCGCTCGATCGAAACCGATCTGGTGCTCTACGCCACCGGCCGTCTGCCCAATACCCGCGGCATCGGTCTGGAGAATGCGGGTGTCGAGCTGACCTTTCGCGGCGCGGTTGCCGTCGATGGTCTGTCGCGCTCGTCGCAGCCGCATATCTATGCGGTCGGCGACTGCACCGATCGCATCGCACTGACTCCGGTCGCGATCGCGGAAGGGCATGCCGTTGCGCTGACTTTGTTCGGCGGCAAGGAGGTCGAGCCGGACTACAGCAATGTCGCCACCGCGGTGTTCAGCCAGCCGCCGGTCGGGACGGTCGGTCTGACCGAAGAGCAGGCGCGCCAGCAGCATGGCGAGATCGACATCTACCGCAGCACTTTCCGGCCACTGAAGCACACCCTCAGCGGACGCGACGAGAAGACGATGATCAAGCTGGTCATCGAGACGAGCACCGGCCGTGTCCTCGGCTGCCACATGGTCGGCGAAGACGCCGGTGAGATCATCCAAGGTTTTGCGGTGGCGCTGCGCTGCGGCGCGACCAAGGCGCAATTCGACGCGACGGTCGGCATCCACCCGACAGCGGCGGAAGAATTCGTCACCATGCGCCAGAAGCTCCGCTAGCTGTAGCGCGCTCTGCGAGCGCGCCTGGCCGCCACGGCCCACCGCTGTAGCGCGCGCTCTCCGAGCGCGCTTGGCCTGACGCCCGCCCCTCGCCGTCGGCTCCGAGAGCCGACGCTACAGCCCTGGAGCCTTGGAGTAGGGCGTCCTGGAAGTCTAGACGGTGCGTTGGCGGACCGGTTTCTTCGCTGCCGGGCGCTTGGCGGTGGCCTTTTTCTTGGTGCGAGGGCGCTGGGTCTGGGTCAGCAGCGGGCCGCGCAGCGACAGCACCGGGCAGGGGGCGGTGCGCACCACCCGCTCGGCGACGCTGCCCATCAATAGATGAGAGAGACCGGTGCGGCCGTGCGTGGTCAGGAGGATCAAGTCGACCTTCAGCTTGGCCGCCACCGCGACGATCTCCTGGTGTGCGGTACCTTCGCGGATCACCGTCTTCAGCTCGGTGCGCCGTTTGGCGAAAGTGGCTTGCAGCTTGGCCATCTGCTCGCGGGCGCTGCGCCGCTGTTCGGTGATCAAATCGCCCAGCTGGGCTGCAACGCCGGCATACAGGTCGGCCGGACTGGCGTAGGCGATCGGCTCGAGCACGTGCAGCGCGATCAGCTCCGCCTTGAACGGCCGGGCCAGCTCCAAGGCATAATCGAGGGCGCGCTGCGTCGGTTCGGAGAAATCGACGGGAACGAGGATGCTCTTGATCACCATGTCAGGACTCCTGCGGGTTGGCGGAATGGGCAAGTCTGGCAGGGACGATCAGCACCGGACAGGTGGCGTGGCGCACCACGCCTTCACTGACACTGCCGAGCAGCACGCGGTGGATTGCGCCGTGACCGTGCGAACCGAGAATGATCAGATCGGCCGCGATCTTCTTGGCGCGCTCGACGATGCATTCGACGGTCGAGCCCTGCAGCATCAAGCCGTGCGCGTCGAGGCCTTGGTCGCGCAGCTTCTGCGCCAGGTTCTGCACCAGCCGGTGCTCTTCGCGCAGCTCGGTGGCGACCTGGTAGCGAACCACCTGCGGGCCGGGCTCATAACCGACGAAGGTCGGCTCCGGCGCGGCGACATGTACCACGTCGATGCGACTAGCGAACTTCTGTGCAAGCAAGATGGCGTGATCGAGCACCGCATTGGTCACATCGGAGAAATCGATGGGTACGAGGATGGTCTTCATCGGCTTTCCTGTTCTGCCATTAACACTGCCCGCCGCGGCAAAGGCAAACAATCTGCACCGGTAAATCGACTCGCGCGGTGGACTTGCTACAGTGGCTCGAGCGGAGGTGTCGCGTGGTCAATCTCGATCGAATCTGCATCGGCATCGATTTTACCGAAGGATCGGATCGGGCGCTGCGCAGCTCGGCCGTTCTCGCCAAGCGCTACGGCGCCAGCCTCGATCTGGTGCACGTGATTCACCCGCCGCCGATTTATCCGCTCGCCATTCCGGCGGACGCCGACCACGCCGACATCGATAGCGCCGTCGAGCACGCCCAACATCGCCTGGAGCAGATCGTCGCCGGGCCCTTGGCCGGCGGCGTGAGCGCAACCTGCTCGGTTCGCATCGGCGCGCCGTTCGTCGAGGTGATCACCCATGCGCGAGAGCGGGCCGACGACCTGATCGCGGTCGGCGATTTCGCCAGCGGCCAGCCGCCGCCGTTTCTCGGCGGCACCTCCGAGCGTATCGTTCGCAAAGCGCTGGTGCCGGTTTTGGTGGCAAAGCGATCGCTCGAGCGCTTGCCGGCGACGATTCTCGCACCTACCGATTTTTCGGAAGCCTCGTTGCCCGCGCTGCAGCAGGCGGCGATGCTGGCGCGCCAATGGGGCGCGCGTCTGTTGATCGCCCATGCGATCGAGCCGACGACCCATCTCTATGGCTGGGGCGCCGAGCTCGCCGGCGGCGACGTCTCCGGCGGCGATGTCTATTGTGTCGAGCCGGAGGCGCTCGAGCCGGAATGGCGCGCGGTGCTCGACAGTATCAGCCTCGCCAACATCCGCTGGGAGCAGCTCTGCGTCAAAGGTCCGCCGGCGGAAGCGCTCGCCGGCCTCGCCGACGAACGCCACATCGATCTGATCGTGCTCGGCACGCACGGCCGCTCGGCTCTGCCGCACGCTCTGCTCGGCAGCGTCGCCGAGGCGGTGATCCGCCGGGCTCGCTGCTGTGTCATGTCGGTGCGGCACGATGCCTTCACCTTCCGCTTGCCCTGAGCTGCCGCCGCCGGTGGCGGCGCTGTGCGAGCCGTCGTTCCACCAACCGCCGGCTGAGGACATCGAGGTGCTGCAGACGCACATCTCGTACATCGTCCTTGCCGGCGAGTACGGCTACAAGATCAAGAAGCCAGTGCGCTTCGCCTTTCTCGACTTCTCGACTCTCGAGCAGCGACGCTTCTTCAGCGCCGAGGAGGTTCGTCTCAACCGCGCTCTCGCGGGCGACGTCTACCAGCGTGTCGCCGGCCTGCAGCCGGGGTCCGATGGCGGCTACCAGTGGTGCGATGCGGCGGATCCGGCCGCCGAGGAAGTAGTCTTGGTCATGCGCCGCCTGCCACGCCAGAAGATGCTCGCCGAGCTGCTCGCCCGCGGCGAAGTCAGCAGAGAGCAGATCGAGGCGATCGCCGATCGTTTGGTGCCGTTTTATGCCGATGCCGACGCGGGCCCGGAGACCGCGGCGGCGGGCGATCCGGATGCCATCGGGCGATGGATGGTCGCCGACTTCGCCGAGATGCAGCGCTTTCGCGACGATGTCGTGGCTGCTGCCGACGACGACGCGATCCAGGAATTCTGTCTCTCGACTTTGCGCCGGGCCGCGCCGCTGCTGCGCCGGCGCCAGCAGCAGGGCAGGGTGCGCGACGGTCATGGCGACCTGCACAGCGACAACATCTGTTTGGCCAGCGAGGGCGTGATCATCTTCGACCGGATCGAATTCAACCCGAGCTTCCGCCGCCGCGACGTCGCCGCGGATATCGCCTTCCTCGCCATGGATCTCGAATATCGCGGTCGTGCCGATCTCGCCGAACACCTGGTGCGCTACTTCGCCGAACGCACCGGCGATTCCGAGCTCGAGACGCTGATTGCCCTGTTCGCCTGTCATCGCGCCTACATCCGCGGCAAAGTCGATGCGCTCAAGAGCGCCGGCGACGACGTCGACGCCGAGCAGCGCGCCGGGGCGCGGGCGAGCGCGACGGCGCATTTCGCCCTGGCCTACCGCCTGAGCTGGTCGTACCGGCGGTGCTTGGTGGTGGTGATGGGATTGAGCGGTTCAGGCAAGTCGTCGCTGGCCCAGGCGCTCGAGTCGAGGACCGGTGCCGGTGGCTACAACTCGGACCGCATTCGCAAGCAGCTGGCAGGTTTGGCGCCGACGGACCGTGCGGGTAGCGGCGATGAAGCTTGGTTGTACTCGAGCGAGCTGAGCGCGCGAACCTATGGGGTTCTGTTACAGCGCGCCGGCGCCGATCTCGCCGCCGGACGAATCGCGATCGCCGACGCGACCTTTCTCCGCCGAGAATACCGCGACCAGGCGCGCGCCATCGCCGCGGCGCAGGGCGCACCTGTTCTCTTCGTCGAATGTGTCTGCCCTGCTGCCGTCGTCGAGACCCGCATCGAGCGGCGGATCGCGGACAACCATGATCCATCCGATGCCGACTTCGACGTGTATCTGCGGCAGCAGCAGGACTACCAGCCGGCGGCGGAAGATGACCAAGGCGACAGCCTCGTCGTCGACACCCAGCAGCCGCTCGCGGAGCAACTCCGCTTGGTCGAAGGAGAGTTGCGGCGCCGTACGGCGGTGGCAGGCTTAGCGGTGTAGCCGCCGTCGGTAGACGGCGGCAGGCGCGCTGCGCGTCGAGGCGCGGGGACTCGCAGAAATCCCCCACGCCTGCGGCGCTGCCCCCTTTGGGAAATTTGGGAAAGGGGGCGAATACCTGGAGAGGGGGTGCACACCTTCAATGGAGTCGGACGGGTAGGCGGTCGGGCGAGCGGAAGGCGAGGCCGACGATGCGAGCGGGCTGGTCCGGATCGAGACGCAGCTGAGGAAAGCGGTCGAGCAGGGCGGTGATCGCCACCGTGGTTTCGAGACGGGCGAGATGCGAGCCGGCGCAGTAGTGCGGACCCAGGCCGAAGGCGAGATGTTCGACCCGCTGGCGATGCAGGTCGAATTGGTCGGGTCGGTCGAAACGTCGCTCGTCGCGGTTGGCCGAGCCGATGGCGACAAAGAGGATCTCCCCTGCTTCGAGAGCCGTGCCGGCGATGGTGACCGGCGCCGTCGTTTGCCGCGACACAAATTGTACCGGCGATTCCCAGCGCAGAGTTTCCTCGATGGCGTCCGCCAGCTTGCGCCGGTCGGCACGCACTTCCTCGAGAGCGTTGTCGTGGGAGAGCAAGGCGAATAGCGTACTGCCCAGCAGGCGGTAGGTAGTTTCGGCGCCGGCGGGCAACAGCAGCAGCAGAAAACTGATCACTTCGTCGTCGGTGAGGGCGGTATCGCCGACGCGTGCCTCGACCAGCATGCTGAGCAGATCGTCGCGGCGAGCGGCGCGGCGCTCGTCGAGCAGAGGCCGGAGATACTGGCGCAGCCACTGCGCTGCGCCGAGCCCGCGCGGCGGGTCGTCGCCGACACTGATCAGATCGATTGCCCGATGGTGGAAGGAAGCATAGTCCGCGATCGGAATGCCGAGCGTGCGGGCGATCACCCGCAATGGGTAGGTGAAGGTCAGCTGCGCGACCAGATCGACAGGCTCGAACCCGCTTAGATCGTCGATCAGCTCGGCGGCCGTGGCTCGAACGATCGGCTCGATACGGCTCGCCAGAGCGCGCAGCGAGAAGAAGGGCGCAATGGTCTTGCGTAGCTGCAGGTGGGCGGTGCCATCCAATTCGAGCAGGGTGCGTCCCATCACCAGGCCGATGCCCCGGGCATTGGCCTGCGAGGAGAAGGTGAGCGGATCGCCGAGAATCGCCTCGACGTCGGCGAAGCGGGTGATCAGGTTTTCCTCACCGAACCACCCGCTCAAGCGCATCACCGGCTGCT
>DASPMH010000595.1:0-5086 GCA_035627175.1 Terriglobales bacterium
GGGCGACGGCGAGGACGACGAGCATGCCGCCAGCGCCAGGGCCGGCGGGCCCTGCAGCAGGCCGCGCCGGCCGATCAGGACGGGTTGGCGCCCGTCCATCCGCTCACACCACGCGGAAGTTCTTGAACTGCCACGGATCGCCGGTGTCGACGTCCTCGGGGAACAGCCGCTCGCGGTCCTGCAGCGGCGTCCATATTGTGGCTTCACCCAACCACATGAACTCAGACTTGTATTCTTCCACGGGGATGTCTAGCCACCTTTTTCACTTTCGCGCTAGTCAGACATCGATACGAGCGGGAAACTTACGTTCACAGCCCTGACAGGGCTAAGCGCTTTCGAAGCAGCTTCAGCTGACAGCAGGTCTATCTCACCCGAAGCGGTTCTAGCCAATGCTAGCACACTAAAACTTATACCCGAAAATGCCTTTGGCTCGCCCCGAAACCGATAAGTTAAGGCCAACGTCACCATCTCGTTAGGTTCAATATAGGTATAATTGTCGAGGTTCTTCGCCTTACCATCTCGGCAAAGCGTTAAGTTTGTTGGATCCGAAGACTGTCCACCTCGGCAATAGCTGATTCCTGCAATTGTGGGCTCGTAGAGCTCTCCTATATTCCCATTGTCGACGGACACCTTTTGCGGTCCGTAGAGCATCAAGTACTGTCTCGTTTTTGCGATATTTTGGACGAGGAGCTGGATGCTCACTGCGCGACCCCCATCCACAATTTTAACGCTATGGATGGCAAATCTGAATCCCGATGTTTCTTTTGCAGCTTTCGGCTGCTGTGGTTGTGCCGATAGGCCACCTGCAAAAAAAAGGCCGATGACCGCACACAAAGCTACAATAACATTCCTCACCAGTGCCTCCCTCGTCGCAACTAATGATGCGGTCCGGTTACCGCAATACCCAAGCGTTAAAATTCGTCACAATCTTGTTTACCGCAGCAGACGCAGCCTCGAGTCTGGCATCCGCTTCCCTGGGCCTTAGCGGACCTTCAGCGATGATCTGCTCGGAAAAGGGCACAGAACTGTCGACGACCCACCGAGCCTTGACCGCCATCTCCGCTCGAAAGATGAAGCCAGCATCACTGCCAGAGATGTACTTGTCAGTTCTCACAATATTTGAAGATGTGACGCTAAGCCAAAGAGCGGCCTCGTCAGCTCGCTGGACAACATTGAAGTCAGCTGATCGAAGCCGCGAACTAAGAGCGCCTGCGATACGTTCGTCGCGCGCGTCTACAAAAATTGGAACACGGTCCTTGGTTGCAGAGGATAAGCCAACAGCAGGTCCCGTAAGGATTGCTTCGGCCTTGGAGAGGCTTGACCATGCTTCGGTCTGTTGCGGTGTGAAACGCTCTCGATCAAATGAAGTTGTTTCTAAAATTGCATATAATACTTCGTTTCGCGATGAAAGGCCGTGAGTTTTCCAATCGCTCGCTGCCTTCTCCAGCGCGGATAAACGTCGATTACTTTGAAGGATTTTATCGGAGGCCTCGCGCCCATTGGTCAACAATTGCTGATAAGCTTCGTCCGAGGGCGCGGGCTGCAATCCCTTCACGGCATCGTAAGTGGCAGCCAACGCCTCTATGGTAGCCGCAGTTGGAATTTTTTTATGTTCGCTGACGCGCTTCTCGAGCGTGGCTTTAGCGACGGACCGGGCTACGTCGTGGGCCTTTGCGAAGAGCTGTTTCTGTTCAGGGGTTGCAATCGCTTCTTCGAAAGCTCCGATATTCAGTATCGCGGTAATTAGCTGCTCTTCGGCTTTAGGTTGATTGCGCTCTTGTTGGCTAAGTGCCTTTTGCAATAGTGCAATTGCCATTTTTCCCTTGCTAAGGTCGGTAACGACTTTTCTTACTCGTTCGAACAAGGGTTTATCAGTTTCTGCAAGCTGTCTCTTGTCCTCTACAGTAAGAGCATCGAAAGCTTCTACCAAGAGAAGTATGGCACGGCCGGAGAAAGGATCGCTTTCGTAAGCGCCGGCCGCATGCGTCAGGCGCTCCATTCTGGCAGCGGCTTCCTGCAACGGTTGCGCCGGATTGTTCGTCGGCTTTGGGGTAGTTGGTGGGGCGGGGTTGTTCGTCGGTTCAGGGTTAGTTGTCGGGCCGTGATTGTTCGTCGGGACTGGAGTTGCTACCTGGTCACGCGGCCCTAGCATGCGTGAAAAAGGCGGGAGATAAAAAAAGGAGGCTAGGGCTAACGCTAGAAATAGCATGCTTGTCACGAAATATGCTCTGATTTCCCTCGCGTGCTGTTGCTTTCGAGGAGATCTGTTCAGTCTCCTATAATGTTCTACCGCCCAGGAACGCGCTCCAGCGAGAGCCAGAGCAACTCCCGTTGCTGCAGTAAACTTAAAGAGTAGTATCCAATCTGATGAGCTTTGAGCTTGGCCAAGTGAGACGCTTACACCTACGATAAACGTTCCAAGACCCATCGAGACTTTCGCGTAGTAGTCATTTTGGCTGTCATGCTCGGTCCTCGAAGTATCCCGATCCCCATCGTGGCGCACTTTGTCCATCTACCGCTCGCTGAATGAGCAACAATTCGTAAAGTTACAGTGGCCGAGCAACAAACGGTGGTCAAACCAGCATTCAGTCCGGATGATTTATCCAGTATTTTCATAAACTTATCAGGTCACCCGGAAGTTCTTGAACTGCCAGGGATCGTCGGTGTCGACGTCCTCGGGGAAAAGCTGGCCGCGATCCTGCAGCGGGGTCCAGCTGCCGTACTTGCCGACCACCGGGCCGAGATAGGGCATGCAGATCTCGAGGTTGCGCTCGAAGTCCATCTCGTCGGCCTCGACGATGCCGCGGTCCGGATTCTCCAGCGCCCAGACGATGCCAGACAGCACCGGCGCGCAGACCTGGATCGAGGTCGCGTTGTTGTAGGGCGTGAGCTCGCGCGCCTCGTGGATGTCGAGCTGGCTGCCGTACCAGTAGGCGCCCTTAGCGTGGCCCATCAGCAGCACGCCCAATTCGTCGCGGCCGTCGGTGATCTCGTCGACGATCAGGCGTTGCTTCTTCTGCTGGTGCAGGTTCTTTCCCGCACACTCGTGCATCGACATGATCGCCTGGTCGCACGGGTGGTAGGCATAGTGCACGGTCGGCCGGTAGGTTACCTGCCCGCCGTCGCGCAGCGTGTAGTAGTCGGCCATCGAGATCGACTCGTTGTGGGTGATGATGAAGCCGTGGAACGGCCCCTCGAGCGGCGTCCAGGTCCGCACGCGGGTCACCAGGCCCGGCCGGTTGAGGTAGATCGCCGCGCCGCAGCCGAACTCATGCCGCGCGCCGTCGAACGGCAGCGCCTTCTCGTGGGTGCCCCAGCCCATCTCGGCCGGCTGGCTGCCTTCCGAGACGAAGCCGTCGATCGACCATGTGTTGACGAACTCGCCGACCTTCTTGGGCTTCTTGGAGACCTGGGTGTCGCGCTCGGCGACGTGGATCACCTTGACGCCGAGATCGCGCGCCAGCTCGGCCCAGCCATCGCGATTCGTCGGCCGGACGACGCCCATCCCGGCGTCCTTGGCGAGGTTCACCAGCGCCTTCTTGACGAAGTGCGAGACAAGTCCAGGATTGGCGCCGTGGGCGATCACGGCCGTCGGCCCGCCCTGATACTTGGGCTTGAGCTTCAGCATGTTCTCGCGCAGGGCGTAGTTGGAGCGCTGCGAGACCGAGAGGCTCGGGTCGGTGTAGCCGCCGGGCCAGGGCTCGATGCAGGTGTCGAGGTACAGCGCGCCCTTTTCCTGGCAGAACTCGACCAGCGCGGTCGACGCGACCTCGACCGAGAGGTTGACCACGAAGTCGCCCTTGCCGACCTTGCGGTCGAGGGTCTGGCGCAGGTTGTCCCTGGTCAGGCGCTTCTTGATGAAGGTGACCCCGAAGCGCTTCAGCTCCTTGAGGCCGCCGCGATCCTCCGGCGAGATCACCGTGATCTGCTCCGGCTTGATGTCGATGTGGCGGAAGATCAGCGGCAGCACGCCCTGGCCGATCGAGCCGAAGCCGATCATGACCATGCGGCCGCCGAACGCGACGTGCTTCTTGAATGCCTTTTTCTTGGACTTCTTGGCCATCATGCCCCCTGACCCGTGCAGTTGAATTTGGTCGTTAAACGGCAACGGGGCCTTTCTCAAGGCCCCGTGTTTCGTCTCCGTGACTGGAGCGAGGCTAGATGCAGACCGCCTTGAGCGGCTGGAAGCCGTTGAAGGCGACCGACGAGTAGGTCGTCGTGTAGGCGCCGGTCGACAGGATCTCGACCTTGTCGCCGGGCTTCAGCGACAGCGGCAGCTTGTACTCGGTCTTTTCATACAGGATGTCGGCCGAGTCGCAGGTCGGGCCGGCCAGCACGACCGGGCCGACGCGCGTGCCGTCGCGCGGCGTGCGCAGGCGGTACTTGATGCTCTCGTCCATGGTCTCGGCGAGCCCCGAGAACTTGCCGATGTCGAGGTAGACCCACCGCTTGCGCTCGTTGGCGGCCTTGCGGCTGACCAGCACGACCTCGGACTGGATCACGCCGGCGTCGCCCACCATGGAGCGGCCCGGCTCGATGATCACCTCGGGCATGCGGTTGCCGAAGTGGCGCACCAGCGCGCGGGTCACCGCCTCGCAGTAGGCCTCGATGCCGTTGACCTCGGCCCGGTAGCGCGCCGGGAAGCCGCCGCCCAGATTGACCATGCGCAGGTCGACGCCCTCCTCGGCCAACGCGAAGAACATCTGAGACACTTGCCCGAGGGCGCGATCCCACTGGTCGAGGTCGGTCTGCTGGCTGCCGACATGGAAGGAGATGCCGTAGGCATCGAGCCCCCACTCCCTGGCCTTGCGCAGCAGGTCCTTGGCCATCTCCGGGGCGCAGCCGAACTTCTTGCTGAGCGGCCACTCGGCGCCGCCGCAATCGACCAGCACGCGGCAGAATACCTTGGCGCCCGGCGCGACGCGGACGAGCTTCTGCAGCTCCGCCTCGCTGTCGAAGGCGAACAGGCGGACGCCCTGCTGGTAGGCCCAGGCGATGTCCTTCTCCTTCTTGATGGTGTTGCCGAAGGAGATGCGGTCGACCGACACGCCGGCGGCCTGCACCACTTCGATCTCGCCGCGCGAGG
>DASPMH010000596.1:0-3117 GCA_035627175.1 Terriglobales bacterium
CGGTGGCGAGATAATCCGCATCGCAATGGCGATGGGCGACGGTGGCGCCCGCTTCGGCGAGCTTCGCTGCTACGGCGCGCCGCAGGTATTCCTTCTCGCCACAGTCCGCGGGAGCGCCGACCTCGACGTAGACACTGCGCCCGCCGAGGTTGGGGAAGCTCATCTTGGCAAGGGCTCGGTCGACCGCCTCGGTGGTCAGCAGTTGCTGCAGACCGGTGTTGGTCGAATTGGTGATGCGGCGGGTGGTGCTGCATCCGCCGAACACCGCCAGCAGCAGAGCGGCGGTGACAGTCAGGGGCAGAAAGGGACGGCAGCGCATGCCGATGCGAAAGCGGGTTTTGTGCCATGGCCGGACCGCATACAGACGTAGATGACAGCCTTGGCTGACGCTGCGGGCGGCACCCTTTACAAGGAAAACTATGCCGTCCGTTTCGGCCGTCGCGACCGCCGCGCCATGCCCGGCGTCCTGCGGGCGCGCCGCCGCAAGCGCACCGGCGTGGCGGCAGGCTCATCGGCAGTCGATGCCGCGCGCTCCTGCGGCGGCTCGTCGAGCTGGGACGGATCGATGCTCGCACCCTCGCCGCCGTCGACTACCAGCTGCTCGACCTGGGCGGTCGCTTCCTCGATCGGCGCGGTGGTGCGATCGAGCTCAGCGGGCGAAACCGGCGGGGGTTCCGCTCCCGATTCGACGGGTTCGGCGACCTGTTCGGTCACCTGCCATACCGCCGCCTCCATCTGCTCGATCGCACGGCCCAATGTTTCGATGATCTTCTCGCGTTCCTCCGGTGCGGCTTCGCTGTGTTCCTCGGCGATGCGCATCACCTCTTCGACGCGCTTGGTCGACTCCTCGATCTTGTTGTCGACGGCGTCGGCGACGCTGCCGTTCTCGTCCGGACCCAAGCCGAGCCGGGTGTCCCGCTCGCGCAGGCGCTGGCGCGCATCGAGGCGCAGCGCTTCCAATCGTGAGCGCAGCGCGGCGAGCGGGCGCTTCTGCGGCGGCACGGCCGCCAGCGGCTCCGCTTCGAGACTGACACGATCGATCAGTACCTGAATCGCCGCGGTCAGAGGGATGGCGATGAACACTCCCATGATGCCGTAGAGCGTGCCGAAGGCGAGCACCGATACCAGACCGACGAGACCGCTCATGCCGACGGTGCGGCTCATGATCCGCGGAATGAGGAGATTGTTCTCCAGCACCTGGAGCAGCAGTGCCAAGGCAAGCACCAGCGCGACCTTGTCGAGACCGAGCGGCAGGGCGATTGCCGTTGCCGGAACCACCGCCAGAATCGGACCGACGATCGGCACCGCTTCGAGCAGCCCGGCGAGCAGCGCCAGCATCATCACGTTCGGCAGTCCGATCAACAGATACCCGGCAGCCGAAGCCAGCGCGACGGCGACCATTGCCGTCGCTTGGCCACGGACGAACAAACCGAGCTTTTCCTCGATCTCGTGCCAGATATCGAGCACCTCGGCGCGCCGGGCGGCCGGCACGAAGGAGACGGCGAAGCGCTCGACCCGCGGCAACTCGAGAGTCCAATACAACGCCACCGCCAGCACCGTGACGAAATAGCCGGCCATGGCGAAGATGCTGGCGGTGAAGTTGATGATGTCTTGATAGAAGTTGGGTGCTAGGTTCGACACCGCCTTCACCACCGCCGCCTGCGGCGGCAAGCTCGCTCCGGTCATACGCAAGGCACGCGAGCCGCTCTGGCGCAAAACGTTGCGCAGGTTCTCGTACTGTTCCGGCAGCTGGGTGAAGAGGTTGCCGACTTGTTCGATCAAGATCGGCAGTATCAGCACGCCGAGCAGCGCCAGCATGGCGACCAGCAGCAGATAGAGGAGCAGCACTGCGGCGGCCTTGGGCATGCCGCGCCGACACAAGGCGGCGTGCCACGGCTGCAGCGCGGCCGCGGCGACGATCGAGACGAAGACCAAAAGAAGCACGTCGATCAGGTAGAACAGCAATGTCGCCACCGCCGTCACCCCCAACACCGCCGCGGTAGCGACGGCGACCGAGCGCGGATCGAGTTGGATCTTTGGCGACGGTTGCATCGCTTCGATCTTGTGGCGACCGCCACCAACAATCAATTGACCTGGGAGCATGCGCCCCCTTCCCCAAAGAGGGCAGCGCCGATAGGCGCGGAACATCTCAACTCCCCCCTTGCCCCCTCCTTGGGGCAGGACCGCTCGACACCAGGAGTGTCTATGCTACGCACCGCAGGGAGGTGAGCGCGATGAAAAATGTACCGGAGCGGTTCCACGACCTGTTGACCGAGAAGAAGGCCTTCGCCCACGTGGCAACGCTGATGCCCGACGGCAGCCCCCAAGTAACCCCGGTGTGGTTCGACGTCGACGGCGACTGCTTGCGCATCAATACCGCTCGCGGCCGCGCCAAGGACCACAACGTCGAGCGCGACGGCCGCATCGCCCTGTCGATCGTCGATCCCGACAACCCCTACCGGGCTCTAATGATGCGCGGCCGAGTGACCGAGATCACCGAAAACGGTGCCGACAGCCACATCGATCAGCTCGCCAAGAAGTACCTCGGCCGCGACAAGTACCCGTTCGCCAAGCCCGGCGAGCGACGGGTGATGTTCAAAATCAGCATCGACCGCGTCGCCACCAAAGAGTAGCGGCGATTCAGTGGCGCACCTCCTCGTGCTCCCAGACCGCGTACAGACTGCCGTCATCCGACCAATTGTACGTCGCTCTGCCGTGGAAGGCTTTCTCGAGCTCGCGGGCAATGCGATGGGCGAGCTTCTGTGAGGTAGTCAGGACTTCGAAGACGTCCCCGTCCCGCTCGGCGGAGACCACCCGCCGCTGCGGCTGGACGAAGCGAGCCCGCTCTTCGACGTTCTGAATGCGCTGGCGGATCGCCTCTTCGTGCTCCGCCGCGTACGCCCCCCGGATCACCACCCGACCCCAATATTCCTGATTATCGACCTGGGCGCAGGCGGGGCAGACGGTCCAGCTCGCCTGCTCGAGCAGCTCAGGCGTCAGATCCCGGTCGGTGCGCCAAGCTCTCCGGCTGAACACCGACGCGCAGCGCTCGCAGACCTGGGGCTCGGGCGGCCGGCCGGTGCGCTTTTCGGGCGGAGCGAGCTTTTTGTCGCGCGA
>DASPMH010000597.1:0-2866 GCA_035627175.1 Terriglobales bacterium
CCAAGGCGCCGCTCTCGTCATAGGTCCAGCCGTGGTACGGGCAGCTGAACCGTCGGCGCCCCGATTCGGTACCTGCACCGCTGCCGGCGACGACCCTCGCACCGCGGTGCCGGCAGACATCGAGAAAGGCGTCGAGCTCGCCGGAGCTGCGGCGTACCAGCAGGATCGGCACAGCGGAATCATCATGGACCAGGTACGAACCAGGCGAGCCGACATCCTGGCTCAAGCCGACGAACAAGGGCTGCTGGCGAAAGAGCAAGGTGCGCTCGCGCTGCAATTGCTCGGCGCAAGTGTAGGTCGAGACCTCGTTGACGAAGGGACGGGCGGCGAGCTCGGTTGTACCGGAGTCCAGAAACGACAGAATTCGGCGCGTCAAAGCCACCTGGGTGGCGTGATTCATACTGCGGTCGCTACCGTGGCGGTTGCACGGCGTCAACGGCTGAGGCCCGGTCAGGCGCTGTGAAATCCTGTCGACTCCTCACCCACGACTTGACGCTCGCGGCCACCGCCAGTAAGCCTGCCGTGATCCAACTGGACGGCTGCTCATGAATCGAAATGTATCCCGCATCCTCGGCATCGTCGTCGCGCTGGTCATTGTTGCCGTAATCGGATGGCAACTGCTGCAGAGCTTTCTCACGCAGCGGCAGTTCGATGAGGGCCGCGCCAGGGGTGAAGCCGCGCTCGAAGCTGGAGATTTCGTCGAAGCGGAAAGCCAATTGGAACAGTCGCTCGAGGCCGCACGCGGCCTGGGCGAGCAGGATCCGCGCTATGACGAATCTCTGCTGAAGCTGGGCGAGGTCCGGGAGGCGCAAGGTAAGTTCAATGATACCGAGTATCTGTACCTCGAGGCACTGCGCACCCGCGTAGCCCGCTTTGGCGCGGTATCGCAGCCGGTCGCTGACATGCAGACGCGCCTGGGCAACGCCTACCTGCTGCAGGACGAATGGCTCAACGCCGAGGGACTCTACAGCCAGGCGATCGACACCTGGGACCAGCTCGGCTCGTCAGAAACGATGGCTGCAGCCTCGGCGCACCTTGGTCTCGGCCGCGCCATGGCAGCCCAGGGAAAGCTCGACAAGGCCGAGATCAGCCTCCGCCGCGCGGCCGGAATCCTCGAGAAGTCGGAGGAAGGCGACAAGCGTCAGCTCGCCCTCGCCTATAAGGTTCTCGGCGAGGTTCTCGATCAACGCGGCATGACCGCCGACGCCGCCAAGATCCGCGAGCAAGCGCAAGCGCTGCGCGCTGCCACCGGCCTCGACGGTATGCCGAACCTGGAGTTGCCGTCCCTCGATCAAACCGCGACAGCAGCCCCAGCCGAGCCGGCGCAAGCACCTACGCCTCTCGCTCCCACTCCATCGGCGAACACCCCGGCGATGTAGCTGCGCTCGGCAGAGCGCGGCGGCCGCGGCTCATCGCCGCCGGCAGCCACAGGTGTGCGCCCCCTTTCCCAACCTTTTCGGCCTTGCCTGTAATTTAATTTGCGGGCGAGCATTCTCGGGTGGCTCCGGCAATTTGCGGGTGGGCCATCGGTTCGAGCATCGGGACCAGCCCAGCTCGTATGCCTCATGGATCCGGCAGCGAATGTTGTGGCAGATGACCATCAGCAAAGCCTCGTTCGTTTGCGCCACGGGGTGCTTGCTCCGGAGCGTATCACCAATGACCCGCTTGAGCATAGAAAACGCGGTCTCTACGTTGCTGCGGCCGTGATAGTGCTCCAAGAATTCTTCGCGGTGCATCTGGAAGAAATGAAAGAGGCGTGTCCAAACTTTCGACCCGCCCTTGTGCGAGGTCGTCACCAGTAGGGCGCTCGACTTGAACGGGATGAACGGCTTGCCGCCCAAGCTCTCGATCAGGTCTAGGTTGTCGTAAGTCGAGTACGCCTTGTCGGCGCTGACTTCTTGAAGGTCGAAGGTCTCGGCAGCCTTCTTGACCAGCGGCTTGAATTGCGTGGTGTCGTGGCAGTTGCGGTCGGTGATCTGATCTCGCACGCGGCAATGACGTTGGTCTTAGTGCCGACAATGGCGTGCAGCTTCAGGAAGTCGCGCTTCGTAACGTCCTTGCCCCATTTTGCGGCGAATTGGTTGCAGAAGCACTGCGTGCCGATGCCAGTCGAATCGACGGCGAATCGAAGTCGTCGGTTGAACCGTCAACAAGGTGGTACAGCTTGCCCCGCAGGTCTAACGCGCTTCCGTCGGGACAGCCAGCCGAAAAGTACGCGGGCCATTCAGGTCGGGGTGGGACCAGCGGTACGACGTTCAATCTGCGGGGACCCCCATTCGGCATTGCGAGCCTATCCCACGGCTCAGGACAGTCTTCAAGGAAAACGCGATCGACTGGCGGAATGGGGACAAGAGCCGACACGGCGAAGATTAGGCGAAATGCTGCGCGGTCGCAAGGGGGATGTCGCGCTGTGAAAGCAGTTGCCGTCCATGCTTTAGTGCGGGTGCTATGGCAATGGACAATGGACCAGAAGATCTGACTGAGCGGCTCAACACGGAATGGGATACGTATCGAAGGTGGATCGCTGCACATTCGCAGGGTTCAGAATCCAAGCCGGAACTTCCGAGGCAATTGGTCACGTCGAAGCGCTCTGCTTGGATTGGCGTACCCACCACGCTGATGCTCGTGGGTTTCGTGTTGATTGGCGCAATGGCTAGACGAGCGCGCCTCCATCGCGCCCGCGCCTGGGCTGCCGAGAAGGAGATTGCCTTCGATCATTTCTGGTACGAACCCGGAGCGTGCGGACTCAGCAAGGCGTACACAAGGCTTGGTCTCGCTCGCCTCGCGATGGGCGACAAGAAGACGGCCATTGATTGCTTGGAGCGATCGTTCCAGGTCCATCCTTGTCCGCACAACGTCAACTTCG
>DASPMH010000598.1:0-4213 GCA_035627175.1 Terriglobales bacterium
CAGCTGGTCGAACACCGTCGGCTTCTGAAACTTGCGACCGATGCCGGCCGCAGCAATCTGCGCCTCGGTCATCTTGAGCAGGTCGGTGTTACGATCGAACAGTGCCACCCCGTGATCCGGCCGGGTCTTGCCGGTGACCACGTCCATCATCGTGCTCTTGCCGGCACCGTTCGGCCCGATGATGCAGCGCAGCTCGCCGCGCTCGATGTAGAGGCTGAGGTCGTTGAGCGCGCGGAAGCCGTCGAAGCTAACCGTGACCCCATCGAGGTATAGGATCGACCCGTGCAGCAAGTCGCCGGTGCGCCGGTCGTCTGTCACGGATGCCGCCTTCATCGCCTTCAGGCCGAGGGGGATTGCCGAGCGATTCATTTGGCCCACGCGTCCTTGCCGATGCCGACAATGCCGCGTGGCAAGAACAGGGTCACCGATACGAATAAAGCGCCGAGGACGAACAGCCAAGCCTCCGGCAGAATTCCGGTGAACTGCGTCTTGGCGAAGTTCACCAGCACCGCGCCCAAGATGGCGCCGTACAAGGAGCTGCGTCCGCCGATGGCCACCCAGATCACCAGCTCGATCGAATTGAGCGGAGAGAACTCACCTGGGTTGATGATGCCGACTTGTGGCACGTACAGCGCGCCTGCGATCCCGGCGATGACGGCGGACACCACGAATAGGAACAGCTTGAAATGCTCGACGCGGAAGCCGAGGAAGCGGGCGCGGTCTTCGGCATCGCGAATGGCGACCACCACCCGGCCGTAGCGCGAGGCACAGATCGCGCGGCAGCCAATGTAGGCTAGTGCCAAACACGTCGCGGTGGCGACGAACAAGGCTACCCGCGTCGCGTCTCGGTGCAGATCGAAGCCCAGCAGTTCTTTGAAGTCGGTCAGGCCGTTGTTGCCGCCGAAGCCCATCTCGTTGCGGAAGAAGGCGAGAAGGAGCGCATAGGTCATCGCTTGGGTGATGATCGATAAATAAACGCCGGTGACGCGCGACCGAAACGCAAACCATCCGAAAACCAGGGCCAGCAAAGCCGGCGCGAGCGCGACGACCGCGATCGCATAGGGAAAGCTTGAAAAGCCCCACCAATACCAGGGCAGCTCCTGCCAGTTCAGGAACACCATGAAGTCCGGCAGCAGCGGATTGCCGTAGACGCCGCGATCGCCGATCTGTCGCATCAAATACATGCCCATGGCGTACCCTCCGATGGCGAAGAAGGCGCCGTGGCCCAGGCTGAGGATGCCGCCGTAGCCCCATACCAAGTCGACGGCGAGTGCGAGCAAGGCGTAGCAAAGGTACTTGCCCAGCAAGGTGACGGTGAAAGTCGACAGATGGAACGCCGACTCGACCGGTACCAACAAATTCATCAGCGGCACTGCTACCGCGAGCGCGGCAAGTAGGCTGAGCAACATCAAGTCGGCGCGAGAGGATCGCCGGGGCAACGCTGCAAACATCGGCTCACGCCTCCGCCGCTCGCCCGCGTTGCGGAAACAATCCGCGCGGCCGCTTTTGAATGAACAGGATGATGAAGATCAGCACCATGATCTTGGCGAGAACGGCACCGGCGTACGGCTCCAAAAGTTTGTTGCCGATACCGAGCGAAAGCCCAGCCACCAACGTGCCCCAAAGGTTGCCGACTCCACCGAACACCACCACCATGAAAGAGTCGACGATGTGACTCTGCCCGAGGTTGGGCCCGACATTGGTCAATTGACTGAGGGCGACGCCCGCCAGGCCGGCGACGCCGGAGCCGAGCGCGAAGGTGACTGCATCGATCCACTTGGCGCGCACGCCCATGGCGCTCGCCATGTTGCGATTCTGCGCCACCGCGCGCACTTGCAGGCCGAGGGTGGTGAAGCGCAACAGACCGACCAAGGCGAGAAACACAGTGAGGCTGAAGCCAATGATGTAAATGCGATTGTAGGTGAGCGCCAGCGCGTCGTTGATGATCCATTGACCACTCATCCACGCGGGCGTCGATACGGCGCAATTGAGCGGCGAGAAAATTGTACGTACGGCCTGCTGCAGGATTAGACTGACGCCAAAGGTCGCCAGCAGCGTTTCGAGCGGCCGCCCGTACAAGAAGCTGACGATCAGCCGTTCGATCGCGACACCGACGAGCGCCGCAACGAGGAATGCCGCCGGAATCGCTGCCAGCAGCGACCACTCGAGGTGATTCGGCATCAGCTGCTGTACGCCCCAAGTCGCGTACGCTCCGAGCATCATCAACTCGCCATGCGCCATGTTGATCACGCCCATGACGCCGAAGGTAATTGCCAAGCCGGTAGCGGCGAGGACGAGAACGAAGCCGAGACTCAAGCCGAAGAAGATGGTTTCGACGATGCCATAGAGGGCCCGCCGCCGGTCGATGCCGCGGATCGCACTCTCGGCCGCATGCCGTAGCTCCGGCTCCGCATCGTCCGCCGCCACAGCGCCCAGCCGGCTGTGCGCTTCGGAGTGCATGCTGCTCGCCAGCGCCGCAATCGCCGCGCTCCGCAGCGCCGGCTCGGGCGAGCGCAGGTCGGCAAGGGCAATCGCTGTCTGCAAAGACGAGCGGACACCGTCATCCGTTTCCCGGCCGAGCGCTTCCCGCAACAGCACCACTGTTTCGTCCGTCAATGAGCCGTAAAGAGACTCGACCGCACTCCGCCGGCTATCGGCATCGCCGGCGCGCAAGCTGAGGCGCGCCAGTGCGCCGCGAAGCAATGTGCGCATCTGATTATTGATGAGGATTTTTTTGAGGTTGCTCTTGTCGGTGGAAGTGACCGCGGCGCCGCTGCTCGCGTCGAACACGATGCCATTGGCCTCGATTACCACCGCCTCTTGCAGCACATACAGGCGACCTTCGAGCAGAGCGCTCAGCACCGCGTGCGCACGCTCGGAGGCGCTGTCGGCAATGCGGGTGACCGCCTCGGCCTTGGTCGGGAAGCTCGAGCTTTTCAGGCCCTCGAGCCCACCGATCAAGGCAGCCTGATCGGCCGCGGCGGCGCCAGCGACGAGGCACAGCATCCACCAACTCAGCAACAGGATCGCGACATGCCGCAACACGGCTCGATGACTCCTCAGGTGACCGGACGGGGCCGTCGCGTTCGACGCGACGGCCCCGCGGATGAAATATCCACCAAAGCTTATCGGCTCAGTAATTCTGCCCCGAGCACTTCTTGGTGACGGTGTTGTAGTTGCCGCAGCCGAGCTTCTCGGTCCAATCGGCCTCGATGATCTTGCTGTCCGGCAGGAAGTCGGACCAGGCATCGCCCGGGACCAGCGAATCGGTCTTCCAGACGGTGGCGAACTGCCCGTCTTCCTGAATTTCTCCGATCAGCACCGGCTTGGTGATGTGGTGGTTGGGCAGCATTCTAGAGGTTCCGCCCGAAAGGTTTGGCGCCTCGACGCCGATGATCGCCTTCTGCACCGCAGCCGAATCGGTGGTGCCGGCTGCGGTCACGGCTTTGACCCACATGTTGAAGCCAATGTAATGCGCTTCCATCGGATCGTTGGTGACGCGCTTCGGATTCTTGATAAAGGTGTGCCACGTCTTGATGAACCCCGCGTTGATCGGGGCGTCGACGCTCATGAAGTAGTTCCAGGCGGCGAGGTGACCAACCAGCGGCTTGGTGTCGATGCCCGACAGCTCCTCTTCGCCGACCGAAAAGGCGACCACCGGAATATCGTCGGCGGCTACACCCTGGTTACCGAGCTCTTTGTAAAACGGCACGTTTGCGTCTCCGTTGATCGTCGACACCACGGCGGTCTTCTTGCCGGCGCTGCCGAATTTCTTGATATCGGCGACGATGCTCTGCCAGTCGGAATGCCCGAAAGGCGTGTAGTTGATCATGATGTCTTCGGCAGCGACGCCTTTCGCCTTGAGATACGCTTCGAGAATTTTATTGGTGGTGCGCGGATAGACGTAGTCGGTACCGGCGAGCACCCATCGCGTCACCTCGAGGTCCTTCATCAGGTAGTCGACCGCCGGGATCGCCTGCTGGTTGGGCGCCGCACCGGTGTAGAAGACATTCTTGGAAGACTCTTCGCCTTCGTACTGAACCGGGTAGAAGAGCAGTCCGTTGAGCTCTTCGAACACCGGCAGGACGGACTTGCGCGACACCGAGGTCCAGCAGCCGAACACGGCGGCGACCTTGTCTTTTTCGAGCAGCTGGCGCGCTTTCTCGGCAAACAGCGGCCAGTTCGACGCCGGGTCGACGACTACCGCCTCCAG
>DASPMH010000599.1:0-2281 GCA_035627175.1 Terriglobales bacterium
ACCACCGCCGCCGACAGCAATGCCGCGATTAGCACCAGCGCCAGGCTGCGGCTCGGCATCTCCGCCGCGTCATGCGAAGGGGCGGCGACCGCATGAGAGAGCGGCCGCGAGTGCGACCAGGGCATCGGCTCAGAGCGCGTACTGTTTGCTGTAGTCGGCGCTGAGCCACTGCTCCGGCGTCATGCGCACCAACACCGATTCGCCTCGTTCGCGCTCTTCCGCCGTGGCCGCGACGTACCTATCGCCCATTTCGGGGCCGAGGTAACGGTGCGCCATCGGGCGAAGGTCGCGCTCGACGTCAGCGATTTCGATGGCAACCACCGGGCCTTCGACCGAAACGTATTTGTACGGTGGGGCTTCCTCTTGCACGCAAAGACTGAAGCGCTGCAGGTCTGCCAACAAACGGCCCTTGCGCGAATGGCGCTCGGTGATCAGGCAGAGCTCACCGCCGGGCCGGTAGTCGTACCAGATCGGCACCGTCAGCGGCGCGCGCGGGTGGTCGGCGATGCTGATGACGCCGATATGTACTGCGGCCAGGAAGGTCTCTCGTTCGGACTTGGTCATTGCGAGGGTCATCGTTCCTCCTTGTCCAGCCATAGACTGGAGCTTTGCCCGAACCAAGGCCCGTGCTAGCTGCCCGGCGGTGAAGTGGCTACTCGGCATAGCAGCGGTGCTGGTGTTGCTCGCGGCCGCGGGCGGCGCAGTCGTGTGGTGGCAGCTGCGGCCGTTGCCACCGCTGGCACCCGCGACAGACGAGTTCGCCTTGATCGACGTCACCGTGATCAACCCGCATCAGAGTCGCGCCGATCATCAAGTGGTGCTGGTCGGCGATGGCGAGATCCGCAAGATCACCAATGTAATCGATGCCGCCGGTGACCTACGGGTCGAAGATTACCGCCGCCACTACGTATTGCCGGGACTGATCGATCTCCATACCCATCTGCCCCCGGCGACCGCCTTGCATCTGACCGATCATTCGCTGCTGCTGTATCTCGCCTTCGGCGTTACCGCGATCCGCGAAGTGGGCGATGTCGACGGCAGCGGCGTCGAGGCTGCGCGCCGGGCTCAAGCGCAGCTGTACCCGTCACCGAGGGTTTTCGCCTGCGGCCCGTTCGTTGCGGGCGGCCCGCCGCGATGGGCGAACACGGTAGTGCTCGACGGCCCACAGGCGGCCGATGGCATTGTCCAAGGTCTCAAAGCCAGGCTGTTCGATTGCATCAAGTCCTACGACGATCTCGATGCCAGGGAAATCGTCGCGCTGGTCGATGCCGCTCGCAACTCGGGCCTGCCGGTGCTCGGGCACATCCCGGTTGCCGTTGCATACGAGGATGCGCTCGTTCCCGAGGTGCAGCATCTCCACGGCGTGGTGCCGGCAGATCGGCTCAACCCGCAAGATGCGATGACGCGCTTGCTCGATTGGGAGAGCGTCGACGACGCCCGCATCGACGCCTTCGTCCGCTCGACCGTCGAGCGCGGCATAGCTCACACCCCGACTCTGGTGACCAACCAGCAGCTGCTGCGCTATGCCGACTATGCCGCGGCTCGCCGGGAGCCGTTCGCCTTGCTGTTGCCACGCCTCTATCGCGACATCGTCTGGAGCCCGAGCGAAGGTTTGTCGACGGCGAAGCGTATGGTGGATCCCAGCAATTTGGCCAAGCTGCGGGCCGCCTTCGAGAAAAAGAAGGAGGTGGTCCGGCGCCTGCATGCCGCCGGGGCGCAACTGCTGCTCGGCACCGATGTGCTGCAACCCTTGGTCGCGCCCGGCATCAGCCTGCACCAGGAGATGCGGCTGATGGCCGAATGCGGCATTCCTCTCGGTCGGCTGTGGGCGATGGCCACCTGGCAGGCAGCCGACATCCTGCGCCAGCCGGATCTCGCCCGCATCCGCGTCGGTGCGCCCGCCGATATGCTGATCTTCCGGCAGGACCCGACCGAGGATCTCGCTGCGCTCGACTCGCTGGTAGCGGTGGTGTCGCACGGACGTCTCTACCGCCGCGAGCAGCTCGATGCCGCCATCGCCGCCTATCGACGCCACTTCGAAGACTGGATCTTCGATCAGGTGTCGGTAACCGCCACCCGCAGCATGCTGGCCCGAGCCAGCGATCCGGCGGCGCACCGCCATTGAAGGAGAGCTCGTGCTGCAAGCCGGATGTGCCTGGCTACGCGCCATCAGTGCCCTATGGCTGCTCGTCTGCGGCCCGACGCCGAGCTTGGCTGAGGACGCCGCCGCGGCGCGCGCGATGGTCAAGCGCGCGCTGGAGAGCTTGCCGAAGGATCCCTT
>DASPMH010000600.1:0-2511 GCA_035627175.1 Terriglobales bacterium
TCCATGTGCGTGTGCGACACGAACACGTGGGTCAGCTTGAGAATCTCGGCGGCAGGAAAGCGATCGATCCTGCCTAGGTCGAACTGGATCGCGGCACCCTGCCAGCGCAGCTCTATGTGCAGCCCGGGATCGCCGAAGGGACCATTGACCAGGCGGGTCAAAAAACTCGATTTCACTACGGGGCTCTCCAAGCCATTGGCACCGCCAGCCAGACGCCTGACGACGGCTTCTGATCTCGATCAATCGCCGGCGTTGAGCTCCTGCATGATGATCGTCATCGCCTCGCTCATCATCTCCTGAAGAATCTGTCGCATCGGCCGCTGTTCGTCCTCGAGCTTGCTGACCAGGGTATTGAGCAGGGCGAAGTAGCGCTCCTTCGATTCGACGTTCATTCCGGGCAGCCGCTGCTGCATCGCCGCAACGAAGCGCTCGTGCACCACCGCGATGTCGTTGTCCAAAGCTTGCGAAATCAATTCGTCGGACATGGTTCTCCTCGAGCGTTTGCCCGGCTCAGCGATTGCGAAGATCTTCGATCATCATTTGTGCCACCCGCCGGCCGATCTCGACAGCGTAGTTGGTACCGCGATCCCACGGGTAAACCTGGCTCATCGAGGCGAAGTAGAGACCCGGGACCGGTGTGCGCAGCGCCGGAATGTTGTGCGAGTGATTCACCGGCGGCACAGGCTGGGCGTAAGCCGTCTTCCAGAGCCACGCGTCCTTTACCCAGCTGCGATCGAAGCTCGGGTTGAAGCGCGACAACGATGGCAGAAAGCGCTCGAGTACTTGCTCCTTGGAAAGATGGAAATTCTCGTGATCCGCCTCGAGATAGTCGCCGCAGTACAGGATGTGGTCGCCGCCGTAGTGCTCGCTCGACAGGAAATTGGTGTGCTCCACCATCGCCAGGTAGGGAAACCCGGCTTCCTTGGGCAGGTTGTGCCAGTAGTAGTCGGTCAGCTTGTGCTTCAAGGTGATGACCAACACCACCGCTCCCATCGACTTCATCGCCCGCAGCTTGCCGGCGTAGGAATCGGGCAGATCGGGCGCGAGCTTGGCAGTCAGCGCAGGCGAAGAGGTCGACAACACTGCGTCGAAAGCCTCGGCCCCTGCCTCGCTCGCCAACGTCAGCGTGCCGTCGGCATTCTTGTGAAGGGCGGTGACCGGCCGACCGAGATGGACCGTCGAGCCGCCCTGGCGCACGACCTCGGTGAACTTGTCGATGAATGCCTGAAAACCGCCGACGAAGGTCCCCAACTTGGTCGTGCGCGACTTCAATCTGGCCCACAGCCAAGCCATGTTGACGGTGCGGTAGTTCTCTTCGCCGAACTTGCCGATCAGCATCGGCCGCCAGAGCGTGTCATAGATCTGCGGCCCACAGTACTTTTGCATCCACTCGGCAGCGGTGTACTTCTCCAGCGTTTTCCAATCGGCGACGAACTTGAGATACGCGCCGACGGCACCGAAACGCACCACTTCCGAAATGGAGAAATGCTGCATCAAGAACCGCGGCATGTTGGAGTACATGTCGTCGAACGGGTGGAACTTGCCGCCGTAATAAATTGCGGTAACGGGCCGCGGAAACAGCACCTGATCCTTCCAGCCGAGCTCGTCGATCAGGCCCAACATCGCGGCGTCGGACTGGAACCAGTGATGGTAGAACTTCTCCAGCGTCCAATCCCAGTGCGGCGCTTTGAAGCCCGCCGCAAGTCCCCCGGCGGTAGGCGCGGCCTCGAAAATCGTGGTCGTGTGGCCGGCCCGATTGAGGTCGTAGGCGGCGCTCAGACCGGCCAGACCGGCGCCGATGATCCCGATTCGCATGGGGTGTGCTGATAGCCGATTGCGCGAGGCGGCGCCATTGATCGCGGCCGTCGCGAGGCCGCTGAACCCCATTGCCCCGCGAGCGCGTTGCTCTTATTAGAGCCTGCGGGAGAGTTCCATGAATACCATCGACTATCGCCCGCTCGCCGGTGCGCTCGGCGCCGAGATCTTCGGGTTGAACCTCTCAGCGCCCCTCACGGATGAAAATTTCGCCGAGCTGCATCGGCTGCTCGTCGACTACGGCGTGCTCTGCATCCGCGATCAGCAGCTGACCCCGCCCCAGCAGGTGGCCTTCGCCCGTCGCTTCGGCGAGCTCGACGTACACCCGATCGTCAGCGGCACCGACGAGATCCCCGAGCTGGTCCGGGTGCTCAAACCGGCCGGACAATCCGCCAGCTTCGGCGTCGGCTGGCACTCGGACAATTCGTTTTTCGAAAAGCCGAGCCTGGGCTCCGTGCTCTACGGCGTCACCATCCCGCCGTACGGGGGCGACACCCTGTATGCCTCGATGGAGAAGGCCTACGACGCCCTGTCGCAGCCCATGAAGCAGTTCCTCGCGCCGCTGGTGGCCGTACACAGCGCGTCGCGTGCCTACGATCCGAAAGTGACCGGAGAGCACAAGTACCGCGGCGAGGCTCCGATCAGCTATCGCTACGACGAGCAGGCGATCTACTCGGAAGTGCGCCACCCGGTGAT
>DASPMH010000601.1:0-4857 GCA_035627175.1 Terriglobales bacterium
CGCGGAGAATCGGCGCGACCCGGATCAGGAGCGGGTGCGCCTCGCCTTCGGAATACAGGACCAGCTCCGCCTGTTGGGCGAACGCCTGACGCTGGTACCGACACTTCGCTACGAGCGCCTGCAGGATCAAGGTTCGGAGTTCGATCGCTTCGGCCGCATCACCGGCCCCGCTAGCGAAAGCCACGGGTTGTGGAACCCGGCGCTCGGTGCCGGGCTCGCGGTGATGCCGTGGCTCGAGCTGCGCGGCAATCTCGGTTTGCTGCACCGTGCCCCGAGCTTCAGCGAGCGCTTCGGCAACCGCGGCAGTATCCAAGGCAATCCCGCGCTCGAGCCGGAACGTGGGATCGTCCGCGATATCGGCTTCCGCTTGAAGGAGCCGACCGACCGCTTCGGCGATCTGCGCGTGGAGTACGCCTACTTCAATAATGACATCGACGACATGATCTTTCTGCGGGTGCAGTCGGGGGTGAATGCGGTCATCGCCGACAACGCCCGAGCGCGATTGCGCGGCCACGAGCTCTCGCTGTCGCTGCGGCCGGTCGCCTGGATGGTTCTCGATGCCAACTACACCCATCAGGACAGCGAGAATCGCGATCGCGAAAACCCTGGCAAACAGCTGCCCTTGCGGCCGCGCGATGAAGTCTACGGTCGGCTGCAATTCGGCCCCGAGCCCTGGCAGGCGTACTACGAGATCAACTGGATCGGTGAGAATTTCCTCGCTGTCGACAATCTGCGCACGGTTGCCGATCGCTTGATCCATACCGCCGGCGGCAAGGTGGCGCCGTGGCCATGGCTGAGCCTCGGGCTCGAGGCGCGCAATTTCGGCAATGACCGGGCCGAGGATGCCTCGGGATATCCGCTGCCGGGGCGGTCTTTCTTTGGGACGCTCAAAGCTACGTTGTGAGGAGTATTTCGATGAACATCGGCCGACCTCGTTCTTGCCCTCTACCTCCCCCTTGCCCCCTCCTTGGAAAGGAGGGCGGATTTCCCTCCTTATTTGTGGGGGCGGTGTTTGTGCTGGCGTTGCTTGGCATTCCAGGGGCGGTGCCGGCGCAGGTCTGTGGCGGCGATTGCGATGGTGGCGGCAGCGTCAGCGTCGATGAGCTCGTCCGAGGCGTCAGCATCGCCCTCGGCACCGTGCGGTTGAGCGAATGCGAGGCCTTCGACAGCAGCGGCGACGGTTCGGTAACTGTCGATGAGCTTGTCGCTGCTGTCTCTGCGGCGTTGGAGGGATGTCGGGCTGGAGCCGAGCAGGCCTTCATCATCGCTACCAACTTCAGCACCGGCTCGTTCGCGACGATCGGCGTCGCTCCGCCACACGTGCTGACCCCGGTGTCGGCCGAACGGCAGATCCACCCTGACGCGGTGGCGCGCCAGTTCGGCGGCCTCGTCTACGTCATCAATCGGTTCATGGGCGACAGCATTCAACTGATCGATCCGCAGCAGGGCTTTGCGACCCGCGCCCGCTGCTTGACCGGCGCAGAGCTCTCCAATCCCCACGACATCGCTTTCGTCGACTCGGAGAAGGCCTACGTCAGCTTGTTCGACCGGCCGGAGATACTGATCGTCGATCCGACCCCGGGCGACGACTGCCAAGGCTTCGTTCGCGACCGCATCGATCTCTCGGCGTTCGGCGACGGCGACGGACTCGCCGAGAGCGATGTCATGGCGATCGCCGGCGGTAAGCTCTACGTCTTGTTGCAGCGACTCGATCGCGACAACTTCTTCGTTCCGTCGGGGCCGGGAGGGATTCTGGAGATCGACATCGCCTCGGACACGGTACTGCGCGAGCTCGAGCTGACGACCGGCAATCCCTTCGCGCAGACACAAGGCCTATGGGTCGAGAATGGTAGCCTGGTGGTCGCGGAAGCGAACGAGCTCGGCAAGAACGATGGCGGCATTGAGAGGATCGATCCGATCGCCGGCACCGCGCTTGGCTTTTTCGTCACTGAGGAAACGCTCGGCGGCGACATCACCGATTTCGTCCTCGTCGACGAGCGACTCGGCTATGCGGTCGTTTCGCTGGCGGATTTCAGCAATGCCTTGGTACGCTTCGATCCTACTACTGGCGCAAAGCTCGAGACGGTGCTCAGCGGTGGCAACTACGCCGATATCGAGCTCAACGATCGCGGTGAGCTCTGGGTGGCCGACAGCACTTTTGGTGCAGCCGGCATCCGGATCTTTTCCGCCGCCAGTGGGGTCGAGCTGACGCCGGAGCCGATCGCCTTGGGTCTGCCGCCCTTCTCGATTGTGTTCGTGCCGTGAGCCGATGACCCGAGCTTTCTTCTACGTCGCGACTTGTCTGGCGCTGGCGGCGCAGGCACCAGCGCAAGCGCCACCGCAGCGCATCATTTCGCTCGCGCCTTCGGTCACCGAGACCGTCTTCGCGCTCGGCATGGGCGATCGTCTCGTCGGCGTGTCAGTGTACTGCGACTATCCGCCGGAAGTGACCAAGCTCGACAAAGTCGGAACTTTCCTGACGCCGAACGTCGAAGCGATCCTGACCAAACGCCCGGATCTGGTGCTGGTCGTGCCGAGTCCCGGCAACCACAGCCCGGTCGAGGAGTTGCAGCGTCTCGGCCTGCGGGTGGTGGTGGTCGACCCCGGCTCGCTTGCCGAGATCAAGCACTCGTTTGCGACGATCGGCAGCGCGCTCGGCCGCGAGGCTGCCGCCGGCGAGCTGGCCGTGCGTCTCGATCGCCAGATCGAAAGCGTGACGGCGCGATTGGCGGCCGCTCCCTTGCGCAAGGTTCTGATGGTCGTCGGACAGACGCCGTTGATCGCCGCTGGACGCGACACCGTCCAAGACGAGCTCATCACGCTGGCGCGCGGTATCAACGTCGCTGCCCGCGCCGGCAGCGGCTGGCCGCATCTCAGCATCGAGCTCGCCATCTCGGCGGCTCCCGAGGTGATCATCGATTCGACCATGGGCAACGAAGTGCGCGTCGGCGCCGGCGCAGCCGAATCTTTCTGGAATCAGTTCGCGACCATTCCCGCGGTACGGCATCGCCGCGTGGTTGGCTTCCGCGCCTATGAAGTGTTACGGCCGGGGCCGCGCATCGGTGACGCGCTCGAACGCATCGCCCACTTCATCCATCCGGAACGGATCCCCTGACGACATGAGCCGGCCGGTCCATCTGACGCGGCAGCGCTTCGTCGCTGTCAACGCGACGCTGTTGCTGGTGCTGCTGCTCTCGATCGTTCTCGCAACGACGGTCGGATCGGTGCGGTTGGACCTGATGCGCGCCCTCGATGCGCGCCTGGCTGACAATGCCGACCGGATCATTTTGTTCGAGACTCGCTTGCCGCGGGTTTTACTTGCCGCGGTCGTCGGCGCGGCGCTGGCAACCGCCGGCGTCGCACTGCAGGGGCTGTTGCGGAATCCCTTGGCGGAGCCGCATCTGATCGGCGTTTCCGGTGGCGCGGCGCTCGGTGCGGTGATCGCAGTGATCGCCGTCGGTCGAAGCGTTTTCATTGAAACCTGGATCTTGCCGGTCGCCGCTGCGCTCGGATCGCTGCTGTCGATGGCGATCATCTATCGGCTGGCGCTGGTGCACGGCCGCTTGCAGCCCTACGTGTTGCTGCTCGCCGGCGTGGTTTACAACGCTTTCGCCGGCGCCTTGATCATGTTCGTCAACTCGATCGCCGACTACTACCAGGCCTACGGCATCTTGTTCTGGTTGATGGGAAGCTTGGCGACGCACAGCTATCGGCTCGTGCTGACCATTGCCGCGTACGTGCTCGCCGGCTTCGTCTGGCTGTTGCTGCAGACGCGCCAGCTCAACGTGCTCAGCCTCGGAGAGGAAGCGGCGTTGCAGCTCGGTGTCGACGTGCACCGCGTCCGTCGCGCCTGCTTCTTCGGCGCCGCGCTGCTGGTGGGCGCTGTCGTTTCGGTCAGCGGGATGATCGGCTTCGTCGGCTTGATCGTGCCGCATGTGATGCGGCTGCTGCTCGGCGCCGATCATCGCTTGCTGCTGCCAGCGGCGATGCTTGCCGGGGCAATCTTTTTGGTATGGGCCGATACGGTGGCTCGCACCGCACTCGGCGTAGTCGAAGTGCCGGTAGGGGTAGTGACGGCGCTTTGCGGCGGACCCTTCTTCGTTTACTTGCTCAAACGCGAAGGGCGCAAAGCATTCGGATGAAGCGCGAACTAGAAGCGAATCAAATAGCGGAGATCAGTGATGGTGTAATCGAAGGTGGCGAGAAAGGCTGCCGCGACCGCCATACCGACCGCGACCGAAATGATCGCGAAAGGTAGCTCCGACTGCGCGCGCGCGTGTTGCTTGAATGAAACCTGCTGACCCAACAACATGGCAGTTCCTCCTGCCAACGATGATGCGCGCGGCTACTTCGTTTGAGAAGCGAAAAATGCGCGTCGGCGAAAAAACTTTCGTGATTTCCGCCCATTGCAGAGCGCATGGCATATGACGGTCGACCCTTTGCAGGGCCGCGAACTGTCGTTCCGGTACGCCGCGGACATCGTCGTCGACCGCGTCTCGCTGGCGGTCGCTGCCGGCGAAATCCTCGGCATCATCGGTCCGAACGGCTCGGGCAAATCGACCTTGCTGCGGTTGCTGAGCGGCGTGCTCTCGCCCGAGCACGGCGAGGTGCGGGTGCACGGCCGGCCGCTCGCTCAGCTCAGCCAGCAGGAGGTGGCCCGGCAGATCGCGGTGGTGCCGCAAGAGTCGTCGATCGAGTTCCCTTTCTCGGTTACCGAAATCGTCCTGATGGGCCGCTCGCCGCATCTCGGCGGCTTCGGCTTCGAGGGCGACACCGATTTACAGGTGGCGCGAGCTGCGATGGCGCGCACCGGGGTCGCCCACCTGGCAGCGCGCTCGATTCACGAGCTGAGTGGGG
>DASPMH010000602.1:0-3137 GCA_035627175.1 Terriglobales bacterium
GAAGCGGCTTTGCTGGCGACGCGGCGGCGTGCGGCGGCGGTGAGCATGGACGACTTCACCAATGCCGTCGAGCGTATCGTCGCTGGCTTGGAGAAGCGCAACCGGCTGCTCAACTCGCACGAACGGCGGGTCGTCGCCCATCACGAGATGGGGCACGCCCTGGTGGCGCTGTCACTGCCCGGCACCGATCCGGTGCACAAGGTCTCGATCATCCCGCGTGGCGTCGGCGCGCTCGGTTACACCATCCAGCGGCCGATCGAGGACCGCTTTCTGATGACCCGCGGCGAGCTCGAGAACAAGATGGCGGTACTGCTCGGCGGGCGTGCCGCCGAGGTGCTCATCTTCGACGAGATCTCCACCGGTGCCGCCGACGATCTCGGCAAGGCGACCGAGATCGCACGCAGCATCGTTACCCGCTTCGGCATGGATGAGGGTCTCGGGCTGATGACGTACGAGACCGATCCGGCGCCGATGCCGGGGGTCCCGGGCGGCTTCGGCGAAGCGCGGCGCTACAGCGAGACTACGGCGCGCGAGATCGATTGCGCCGTGCGGGCCCTGGTGCAGCACGCTTTCACTCGCGCCTTCGAAGTGCTGACACGCAATCGCGAAGCGCTGGAGAAGGGCGCTCGCGATCTTCTCGAACGCGAGACGCTGACGGCGGAACAGTTGCCGGCGATCGTGCCCGCCGCCGCCTGAGCCGGCGCGGCGGCACGACCGCGCCAGCTAGCGGTTCTGCTGGCGTTTGTTGAGATCTTCGAGCTGCCGCTCGGCGGCCTCGAAGGCGTCGCGAATGGCGACGTAGACGTCTTCATGGGCGTGGTTCTGCGCCGGGTCGCGGCTGACCACCAGCTCGTGCTGGGGCACGGTCAGGTCGATGCGTACGTGAAAGATTTTGCCTTTATGATGATGTCCGTGCGGCGCTTCGACGGCGACGCGGCAGCTGGTGATACGGGGATAGAGCCGCTCGAGCTTGGCGGCCCGCTCGCGCACTTTCGCTTCGATCGCAGCCGAGCTGTCGATACCCCGAAAAGTGATCTGAACCGTCTCCATAGATAAGCAACCTCGTCCTGATTGGTCCTTTTCGCCTAGCATAACTCTCCGGCTCGAACAGGTGAGGTCGCAATTATGTCCGTCGCCAGAGCGCCGGCGCCGTTGCGACAGCAACAGCGCGGCGGCATAAACCCGCCAATGCCGCTGCTCGATCAAATCGGCCGCCCGCTGCGCAATCTGCGCCTGTCGGTGACCGATCGCTGCAACTTGCGCTGCCAGTACTGCATGCCCGAGGCGGACTACTTGTGGTTGCCGCGCCAAGACCTGCTGCAGTTCGAGGAGATCAGCCGGCTCGTCGACATCTTCTGTCGACTCGGCGTCGACAAGCTGCGGCTGACCGGCGGTGAGCCGCTGATGCGGCGCGACCTGCCCGCGCTGGTCGCAATGTTTGTCGCCAAGGCGGCATTGCGCGATATCGCGCTGACCACCAACGGCGTGCTGCTTCGGCAGCAGGCGGAGGCCTTGGCGCAGGCCGGCCTGCACCGCATCACCATCAGCCTCGATACCCTCGATGGCGACCGTTTCCTCGCACTGACCCGGCGCGACGAGCTCGGGCATGTCCTCGAGGGTATCGCCGCGGCGGCTGCTGCGGGTTTCCGCAACGGGATCAAGCTCGACGCCGTGGTGATGCGCGGCGTCAACGACGACGAGCTGTTTGCGCTACTCGAGTTTGCGCGGACGGTGCCTGCCGAGCTGCGCTTCATCGAGTACATGGATGTCGGCGGAGCGACGCGCTGGAGCTGGGAGCGAGTGGTGTCGCGCGCCGAGATCTTGGCGGCGCTGGGCCACCGCTACGGGGCGGTCGAGCCGCTGCCCAACGCCGATTCCGCCCCGGCGGATCGCTTCCGGCTGCCGGACGGCACGGTCTTCGGCATCATCTCCTCGACCACGGCTCCCTTCTGTCATGCCTGCGACCGCAGCCGCCTGACCGCGGATGGGATGTGGTACCGCTGCCTCTATGCGATCGAGGGCAGCGATCTGCGCGCGCCGCTGCGCGGAGGGGCGAGCGACGAAGAGATCGCGGCTCGCATCGCTGGCATCTGGCGCGAGCGGCGCGACCGCGGCGCGGAAGAGCGCTTGCGTCTCGAGCGCCGCGCCACCTCGGTCGACAGCGGCGACCTGCGCCGCGACCCGCACCTGGAGATGCACACCCGCGGCGGGTAGCTGCGCTCGGTAGAGCGCGGCCGGTGCGTCGCGTATCGCGGCGCACGGTACGTACTCAGAAATCCCCCCGCGCCTGCGGCGCTGAGGCTTTCGCCGGCGAAAGCCTCAGCCCTTTGGAAAATGGGGCTCACACCTGCGGTGTGTAGCTGCGCTCGGTAGAGCGCGGCAGGGTGCGTCGCGCGTCGCGGCGCACGCTACGCCCCAGCAATCCGCCGCGCCTGCGGCGCTGAGGCTTTCGCCGGCGAAAGCCTCAGCCCTTTGGAAAAAGGGGGCGCACACCTGGGGTGTGTAGCTGCGCTGGGCAATCTCCCCTTGCCCCATCTTGCAAAGAAGGAGGAATTAGCCCGGGGTGCCCCATTGGACGGGGGGCCCAGTTGCGGTCAATTGCCGACGACGCGCCGGTAGACAGCGCGCACCGCCGTGGTGTGGCGGCGATAGTCCTCCAGCAGCGCCCGGCGGGCGCCGCCGCGGCGTTGGGGCGAGGTGTAGCCGAGGGCGCGCGCCACCGAGTCGAGATCGCCGCGCTCCTCGTCGAGATCCGAGATCGATCGGTTCTCGACGATCCGCAGCCGGCTCGACAAGCGCTGCAGGAACTCCCAGCCCCGCCGCAGAGTGTCGGCATCCTCCGGCGCCAGCAAGCCGCGCTGATCGAGGCGGTCGAGCTGAGCTTCGATCGTGCAGGTGTCGAGCAGCTCCGGATAGGAGCGGGCGTAGCGGAGCTGGTGCAGCTGCACCACGGTCTCGACATCGAGCAGCCCGCCCGAGCCGGTTTTGAAGTCGTGACGTTGTGAGGTTTCGCGGGCGAGCTCACCTTCCATCCGTAATCGGATGCGATGCACCTCGCGCTCGCTCCCGGCTGGCAGCGGCGCCTGCAGGATGCGCGTCCGTTCCTCCGAAAAGCGCGCGCCGAGCTCGGCGTCGCC
>DASPMH010000603.1:0-2474 GCA_035627175.1 Terriglobales bacterium
GGTCGAGCCAGTCGTTGCCGTTGCGTTGCTTGACGATCAGCGCGGTGGCGGGCTGCTCCTCGTCGTGCGGGAAGGGCAGGTTGTTCTCTGCTTGGAAGCAGCTCTCGTCCGGCGGCTGCTCTTGCGGGTTCTCGCACAGCGGCGGGAAGAGCCGGCCGATCGAGACACTGGCGGTGCGGTTGCCCGAATGGAACGCCGCGGCGTAGACGTGCGCGCCATCGGCGGTCGCGGCGAGCGCCCGCGGGGTGTCGCTGAAGAGCACGACCTTGGTGAGCGGATCGCCGGCCATCGTGCTGCCGAGGTTGGTGGCATCGAACACCCAGACGTCGGCGCGGCCGATGCCTTCGGTCAGTAGCTGCGGATCGGCGGGGTCGTTCTGGCCGCGATGCGCGGTGGTGATGAAGGCGCGGTTCTTCGGCACGCCCGCAAAAACGATGTCGCGCGGTTCGTCGCCGACCAGCAGCGTGCGCTTGACCCGCGGTGGGGTGCTGGTCAGGTCGACGATGCTGACGCTGTCGGAGAGGTGGTTGACCACCCACACCTCGTCATCGCTGCGCGCCGCGACGGCGACCGGCTCCAAGCCGACCGGCACCGAGTCGGCGAAGCTGAGCTCGCCGCCGCTGCCGATGTCGAAGATCTCGAGGCGATTGTCGGGGGTGTTGACGGCGAACAGCCGAGTGCCGTCGGGCGACAGTGCCAGCGGTCGGACCTGACCGCTTTCGAATTCGACGAACGACGGCAACACGGTAGGCGCCGGCGAGGGGGTGCTCGTCGGTGTCACCTCGGGAGTCGGTGTCGCCAGGCAGCGGCAGTCTTCGGCGCAGACTTCCGCGAGCGTCGCAGCGCAGCGCGCCGCGATCGGGCAATTGCTGCAGCTGCCGTTGGTATTGAAGGCGCCGGTGACGCAGGCCGCCTCTTGCCAGCAGCCCTCGAGGATCTCGACGCCATGCAGTGCCATGCAGTTGCTGCACGAGCCGCGGTTGTCGAAGTTGCACATGTTTGCGCCCGCTGAGCAGTCGTTCGGCTGTGGCGTCGGTGTCGGTGGCGGCGGCGGGATCGCGGTCGACCAGCCATTGGCGAGGCTGAACGAATCGACCGTCGAATTGGGCCCGGCGAAGCAGGGCGTTTCGCCGGTGCAGATCGAATCGCTCAGCACGATGTGATCGCTGACGCACGGGAAGACCGTGCAGTGCAGTGTCCACGGCTGCCCCTGTTGCGACGAGCGGACATCGATCGGCCGCTCGGCAGTGCCGCGCACATCCCACACCGCTACGGTCTGGGTAGTGCCCGCTGTGATGATCAAGGCGGCGTTGGGCGAGGTCGGCGGATTGCTGCCGCACAGCCATTCCTGACATTGGTCGGTGTCGACGCTCAGCCGGCCGGTGATGTTGGTCGAGCTGACGATCTCGAACGAATCGCTCGGGAAGAGACGGGCGGCGACGTTGAGATAGTCCTGCCCGCCGCCGTCGAAGGTGCACGGCTCGAGGCTCGAGCCGCCCCAGGCCCCGCCACACCAGATGGTGGAGTTGCCGGGAACGAAGTCGGAATCAGGCGCCCACAGGCGCGTCGCAGTGATGATCGCCCCGCCCTGGTTGATCGGACCCATGCCGGCCTCGATGGTGAATGAGTCGGCCGGGTCGGTGCCGTGTCCGCTCTGCCAGCGCCAGCCTTCGGTCTGCAGACCGTTCAACTGCAGGGTGCCGTAGCCGAGGATCACGTCGCGCGCGGCGTAGCCCCAGGCGATCGAGCCGGTGTTCTGCAGACTCCAGACGGCGTCGTCGCCGTAGGTGCCGGTGCCGTGGAAGTCGATACCGCCGGCGATACCGTCGCCGGCAGGCAGCTCGACGATGCCGACTTGATGCGTGCCCGTGCCGGCCGTCATCTGCATCGGACCGGCGCCCAAGTGGTAGAAGATGCCCTGGCCCATCTGCAGTCCGGCGGAGACGATGAAGCCGTCGGTGAACCAGGCAGCGGGTGAGGTCCACGTCGCCGGTGGCGTCGGCGGGATCGGCACCACGCCCGTCCAGTCGGCGTTGCGGCAGCACAGGCCCTCGCTGAAGATGTTGGGAATGTCGACGAGCCCGGAGCCCTGGTCCCAGATGCAATCGTTGCTGCCTTGGAACGTGTCGCCCGCCGCAACACAAGCCGGCACCGACGCGCCTCCCGATCCGCCGCTGGTGCAGGACCAATGGGCGGAATCGTCGGCGGAGCCGCCGCCGCCGACCCAGTAGCGCGCCGCGGAAGCGCAGGGGGTCGGCGTCGGGGTCGCGGTTTCGGTCGAGGTCGGAGTTTCGGTCGGGTCGTCGGCGAGTCCCAGAGTCGGGCCGATAATGCAGACGAATAAGGCGAGCGCGAGGCTCTTCAGCAGCCGAGTAGCGGGTGAGATCACGATTCGGGCTCCTTCTGCTGGCGGCGTTGGGCGACGGGAAGGCCGTCGCACGTCGGGCGCCTCTACCCCCAGACAAAGCCCAAAA
>DASPMH010000604.1:0-4923 GCA_035627175.1 Terriglobales bacterium
CTTTTTCAGACATTGACCCGCCGCGATCAGGAGCTGCTGCAACATTCCTTGTTCATCGGCGTCGTCATGCAGCCGGCGCTCGAGCAGTACTTGCAAGGGGACTTTCTGATCCGCAACGTTCTCGGCTTCGACCGCGAGCACGGTCATCTCGCCGTCGGCGCGATCGTGCAGGAGCAACAGGTGGTGCAGTTCCACCTTCGCGATGCGCGCACCTCCCACGACGATCTCGACACCCACCTCCGGCTCTATCGGGAGCAGCACCAGGACCAGCGTCCCAGCGGCGCGCTGCTGTTCTCCTGCCTCGGCCGCGGCGCCCGGCTCTACGGAGCGCCGGACCACGATTCGAATCTGTTCCACGAGCACCTCGGCGCATTGCCGCTCGGCGGGTTCTTCTGCAACGGTGAGATCGGGCCGGTGCAAGGCCGCTCCTTCCTCCATGGCTACACCAGCTCCTTCGGCCTCTTCCGCCCGAAACGTTGAGCCGCTGTAGCGTCCACTCGTTGTAGCGTGCGCTCTCCGAGCGCACTTGGACCACCGCGCCACCCCCGTCGGCTCAGAGAGCCGACGCTACAGCTCAAGTGAGAGTTGTAGATTCGGCGAGGAGCTTTAAGACCGCGGTGTCGCGGGTGGCGGCGATCAGCGTCGTGACCGGCGTATCGCGCCAGCGTCGCAGCCGTTGCTGAATGCGCGCCGGCGGACCGGCGAGTGAGATCGCGTCGGCGAGCTCGTCGGGCACGGCTTCGAAGGCCTCTTGGCGGTTGCCGGCGAAGAACAGATCCTGAACCTTGCACGCCTCCTCCCCGAAGCCCATCCGCTCCATCAGGTTGAGGTGGAAGTTCTGCTTCCGCGCGCCCATGCCGCCCAGATAGAAGCCGAGCATCATTTTGGTCGGCAGCAACGCCTGACGCACGTCGTCGTCAACGTAGACATTGACCGTCGCTGCAATCTCGAACCCGGGCCGGCGTCGAGCCAAGGTGTCCTTGTAGATGTCGAGCTCGAAGGTTTCGGGCGAACAGAACAGTGGCAACCAGCCATCGGCGACGTCGACCGCCAGGGCGACATTCTTCGGACCTTCCGCCCCCATGTAGAGCGGAATGTAGTCGCGCAGCGGATGCGTGATCAGCTTGAGCGGCTTGCCCATGCCGGCGCCGCCACCGTGCGGCAGCCGATAGTGCTCGCCCGCAAAGGTGACCGGGGCCTGACGTTTGACCATCTGGCGGAACAGCGAGACGAACTCGCGAGTGCGCGCCAACGGCTTGGGGAAGGGCTGCCCATACCAGCCCTCGACCACCTGCGGGCCGGATACGCCGACGCCGAGGATCAGCCGCCCATTGCTGAGATGATCGATCGTAGTCGCGGTCATCGCCGCACATGCGGGCGTGCGTGCCGAAATCTGCATCACCGCGGTGCCGAGCTTGATCTTCTGGGTACGTGCGCCCATCCAACACAGCGGCGAGAAGCAGTCCGAGCCATAGGCCTCGGCGGTCCATACCGAATCGAAGCCGAGCCGCTCGGCTTCGAGCACCAACTCGAGCGGATCCTCGGGTCCCATCATCCAATAGCCGAGCATCAGTCCGAGCTTCATCGTCTCAGGCCCGCCTTTCGTTTCATTCGCCCGCTTCGTCGTCGGGCGCAGGCTCGCTGGTTCGCGAGATCGCAGCTCGCACGATCGGCGAAGGGGTGCCGACCGAAGCGAGCCAGAGCTGGTGAATCGCGCGCGTCGCGCCGACATGCAGCAGCCGCCGCGAAGCGGCATTGTCCGGGTAGTAGCTGCTGCTGACTTCGACCAGAACGACGTAGTCGAACTCCAGACCCTTGACCTGGTCGATTTCGGCGACATCGACGCCGGGAGTGAAAGAGAAATCCTGTTCCCGCACCAGCCGCAGGTTGGGCACTTCGCCGTTGCGAAAGCCGTCGAAGTACAGCTGACTGAGCGAGCCATTCGGCGTCAGCACCACCACCGAGGCCAGCGGCTCGCGCCACAACAGCTCCTTCAAGGCTTCGGCGAGCAGGGCGACGCTCGCGCCGTGGTCGGTGAAGCGAAACAGCTCGACCGGCGGGCCCGATTTCATCGTCAGCGGAGGAGCATCGTCCTCACGCAGGTCGCCGAGCAGCGCCTGGGCGAAATTGGTGACCTCGGTGGTCGAGCGGTAACTGATCCGCAGGGTATCGACGGTGGTCCCTTCGATGCCCATGTGACGGAAGAATTCGCTCCAGGAGGTGAAGCCCGAGCCTTGCACGACGTGCTGCTGGGTGTCGCCCGCGAGCGTCATGCTCCTCCGCTCATCGAGACAGTCGAGCAGGATGCGGACCTCGACTGGCGAGAAATCCTGCACCTCGTCGATGGCGATGTGGCGGTAGCGCAAGGGCTTGCCCGAAGGCAGTGGAATCGGACCGACGCGCAGCTGCCAGGCGCGCAGCAGCAGCGCCTCGTCCTCGCTGTCGAGATCGGCCGGATTGCCTTCGCCGCGCAGGTAGCGCGACAATTCTTCCTGGCGCTCCTGATTCCATCGCACCGCGCGTTCGATCTCATCGTTGCTGAACGCCGTCGGGTCTACCTTGGCGAAAACTTCTTGCAGCAAGGCGCGCTGGCACAAGACGCTGGCCCAATCGTCGATTGCCTGGTTCGGTCGCGCCGGAGCGGATACCCGCCGTACTTGCTCCTCGATCGCGACCAGCATCGCCGGGTGCAGCTTCAGCCGCAACACAACCGCCGGAGTCTGCTCGCGGATGGCTCTGGGTAGGGTAGGGTAGAGGCGCCGGCATTGCTCCGAGGCCCACTCGCGGAAGCTGCGCACCCGCACTCGCTGGATGCCGAGAGCCGGCAGGACGTGGCTGACGTAATTGCGCAGCGCCGTCGAGAAGACGATGAACAGAGTCCGCTCCGATTCGATGCTCTCGTCGCGGTAGGCGAGGTAGGCGATGCGATGAAGCGCGACCGTCGTCTTGCCCGAGCCGGCGCTGCCGCGGATGACGACCAGTCCCGAGGAAGGTCTGGTGATCAGCTCGAATTGGTCGGGATCGATCAAGCTGGCGATGTCGGGAAGGTGCTTATCGGCGCGCTGGTGCAGTCCCTGATCGTCGCTGCCGAGGCGCCGCTCGCCCGGTTGAGCTGCGTCATGGACTCTGAGCGCCGCGCCTTGGCCGCCGGACAACCGCGCCGCCTCGCGGCGCAAATGGCGCCAGCCGCCTTCGGCGCCGGCATCGCGAACATAGGATCCTTCCGGAGCATCGATGCGCTCGAGCACGTGATCGCGGATGGCGGTGGTGCGTCGCGCTTCGACTGTCCCGGCGCGCAGGCGGCCGGCGATTTCCTCTTCGTACTCGTCGCCCTGCTGGTAGCGATAGAAGATCTTGGAGATCGGGGCATGTCGCCAGTCGACGATGCGAACCCCTTGTTTGATGAATGTCGCCTTGCCGAGGCAGAGGTCGAGATCGCTGTCGCCCTCACGCAGGCGCAGATGAGCGAAGTAGGGCGAGCGGGGGTCGACCTTGGGCATCTTCCGCGACTCGCGGATCTGGCGCAGCAAGGCGGATTGCTGATCCCACTGCTGCATCAGCGCGCCTTGGTCCTTGAGGTCCTCACCTCCGATCAGGGAAGCGCGGATGCGCTCGAGCTCGGAGAGAATGGCGGCTTCCGACGGACCGGACCCGACAGGCTCTTCGGCGAGCGAACGTCGGGCACGTTCGAGCAGCGCAAGCTCTTCGTCGACAATCGGCGGAATCACGGTAGCGGGGCACGCTATGTAGATGTGCGCGACAGCGCAAGGGCCACTCCGTTTTTCGAGACCTTTGCTATCCAGCGTCGCATCGCATAGTTCACCTCGAGCAAGCGATGGTCAGTGTGGAGCAGTTCACCGCGGACGAGCGCCGAGCGCTCGCTCCCTACTTCACCAATCTCGACGGCCCGATTTTCGCGCTGCGCGGTCTGCCGGAGGTGGTCAAGGGCGCCCTGTTCGCCCGCTACTCCCGTTCTCCCAAATCGTTGCGGCGGCTGTTTCTCGACGAGTTTCTCGATCAGGTCGGCGACACCACGGTTGCTGCCGAAGTCGGTGTCGCGCGCGCCGATCGGCTCTACGAGCGGGTCTTCAGCGACTATGGCGACGACTCGGTGGCCCAGCTCGGCGGCGCCCACATCGCCTGCGAGGGCGCCTCGAACATTCTGACCAAGGTACTCGAATGGGGTCGTCTGATGGCGTACCTCGAACAGTCGACCCGCTACATCTCGTACACCGACCGCAGCGGCGATCGATGGAAGTATCTGGTCCCGGCGGAAATCGCCTCCGGCCCGTTGGAAGCCTCGTACCGGCGCTGTCTCGACCAGGCTTTCGCCACCTACGCAGCCTGGCTGCCGCGTCTCGACGAGCTCTACCAGGCCAGGTACCCGAAGGCCGCCGCTGACTCGGAGGCAGTCTACCGCCGCACCATCCGCGCCAAATCGCTCGACACTTTACGCGGGTTGCTGCCGGCGGCGACGCGATCCAGCCTGGGGTTGTTCGGCACCGGCCAGGCATTCGAGGCTCTGCTGCTGCGGCTGCGCGCCCATCCGCTGCGCGAGGCGCGCGAGTGCGGCGAGCAGATGCTGATCGAGCTGCGCCACGTCATTCCCGCCTTTCTCAAACGGGTCGATGTCGAAGAGCGCGGCCTGCGCTGGAGCGGTTACCTCGAGCAATGTGCGCGGGCGACAGAGCGGCTGACCAGCGCGCTGATCGGTAGCGAGAGCGAGGATGCCGCCGAGGAAGTGACCTTGGTCGAGTTCGATCCGGAAGGCGAGACCAAGGTGGTAGCGGCGGCACTGTATGCCGGCTCGCACTTGCCCGACCGGCAACTGCTCGAGTTGGCGCGGCGGATGAGCAGCGACGATCGTGCGGCGCTGCTCCAGGCGTATGTCGGCGAGCGCAGCAATCGCCGCCACAGGCCCGG